>DATCZH010000134.1:0-4791 GCA_036526015.1 Sulfuricaulis sp. | reverse complement strand
GGATACGATTATAAAACGCTGTCGGAAGTCATGAAGCAGATCAAGGCGCGTTTTCCCGACAAGCTGAATGCCACCATCCTGTCGGAACCAGAAACAACCTATGACGTGCTGGTACAGGTCATGGATGCTGTGCGGGTGGCCGAGGTGGTGCGGGCCGGCGCGGTCACGCAGGCGGAGCTTTTCCCGGATGTGTCGATCGGAGACGCGCCCTTGACTGTCCCGAACAAGGCCGGAAAGGGTGGTACGCCATGAAAATGTCGCGGCGTGCCAAGCGCATGGACCGGCACCACGCGCGATCGCGCTTGCTGACCGGGCTCAACATGGTCTCGTTGATGGACATTTTTACAATTCTGGTTTTCTTTTTACTGGTGAATTCCTCGGACATCGAGATCCTTCCCAGCGTCAAGTCGGTGAAGCTGCCCGAGTCGGTGGCAGAGAAAGTCCCGAAACAGACGGTCGTGATCGTGGTTAACGACCAGGATGTCCTGGTACAGGGCCGCAAGGTGGCTTCGGTGGCCGATATTTTCAAGACTGACGGCGAACTGATCGAACCCCTGAAAACGGAGCTGGATTATCAGGCGAGCCGTGACGCGCTTGTCTCAAAGGGCGGCGGCACCGGACGCGCCATCACGATCATGGGCGACAAGGAAATTCCCTATCGTTTGTTGAAGAAAATCATGGTGACCTGCGTGCGCGCGAAATACGACAATATTTCCCTCGCGGTGGTGAAAAAGATCCAGGCCAAGGGATAACAACGCATGCTTGCCTACTATTCCGCTGATTTGCCTTGGACCATTACCGAGGAGGAGCAGGAACGTTATCGCCGCATCCTCAAGCGCGTCTTTCTTGTCTTTCTGTTTTTCGGGGTGGTTCTGCCATTTCTGCCAGTTCCAACCATCGAGCGGGAGGTTATGGAAGAACTGCCACCACGACTGGCCAAACTGATCCTCGAGCGCCAGGAGGTGGCACCGCCGGCAGCGCCCGTGAAGGTACCCGAACCGGAAGCAGTTCAGGCCAAACCCGAGACAAAAAAGCCAGCCCCCAAACCAATCGTGAAAGCGGCAGAGTCGGCACGAAAGAAGGCCGAGCGCTCCGGTTTACTCGCGTTCAAGGATGATCTGGCCGATCTGCGCGACGATTCTGTGACGGCCAGTCTGAAAAAGACCACGAAGTTGACCGCCGGCAGCGGATCCAGCGCCAGAACGCCGGAGCGGTCGCTTGTGACCTCGAATGTTTCCGGCGGCAGCGGCGGAATCAATACCGCGCGACTGAGCCGGGAAACCGGCGGCGGCGGGCTGGCGAGCCGATCGACCACACAGGTCAGTAGCCCGGTCGGCGGCGGAGGTGGAAACGGGAGTGTGCGTCGTGGCGGCAGTGGTCAAGCCTCGCGCTCGATCGAAGAGATTAAATTAATCTTCGACAAGAACAAAGCCGCTATTTACGCCTTGTATAATCGCGCGTTGCGCGTGGATCCCACCTTGCAGGGTAAAGTGCTCCTCAAGCTTACGATTGCCCCTTCAGGCCGTGTTACGGCCTGTGAGGTGGTTTCGAGCGAACTGCGCGTCCCGGATCTTGAGCGTAAACTGGTCGCCCGGGTGCGGCTCTTCGATTTTGGGGCCAAAGACGTAGATGTGATGGTGGTTACCTACCCTATCGATTTTCTTCCGTCCTAGCAGTTGTACGTGGCGGCCAAGCGGGTAATCAGCTTTTTTATCAGTTGTTCCTGTTCTTCGATGCTGGCCGTCAGACGGAACTGCACCTGCGCCCGGTGTAGGTTCTGACCGGGACGGTCGATTTTAAAGTAGTGATCTCCTTCCAGGTGATCGGTGAAGAAACGCAAGCCCAGTTCAAAAGGAATGAGGCGGATCGCATCATATAAGTACTCGAAATCTGCTCGTGTCAGGAATCCCCTGGTTTCAGCCAAATAATGCTCCAAAATTGCCCGCCCGATATTGAGATCAAACCATACCGAGGCAATATCTTCAGGTGATTCACCGGCAGGGTTGGCGCAGGAACGCAGGCAGTCGCCGATATCGAAATGAATCAATCCGGGCTGCACGGTATCCAGATCGATCAGGCTGACTGCTTTACCCGTGTTCTTATCGAAAAGGAAATTATTGAGTTTTGTGTCGCCATGGATCGGTCGGATCATGAGTTTGCCGTTGCGCCGGGCCTGATCCAGGACTCGCGTGAGACTCCAGCGGTTCTCCACGAATGCCAGACCTTGCAGCAGGCTTCGCTTGATTGAGACTTGTCGTGGCCGGGCGAAGGCCCGGAGGAAGCGGGTAAAGTATCCCGGTGCGGCATGAAAACCGGGGAGTGTCTGATGCAGCCGCGCGGGGTCGAGATCGTGGATCAAGGCATGGAATCGACCGAGGGCAACGCCCACCTCTTCGGCCTGCCTGATATCCGTGATCGTTTCGATGGTTTGTGAATCTTCGATATATTCCAGCGCGCGCCAGAATCCGCCCCCGGCATCAATGACATAATCCCTGCCGTCTTGGTTTTTTAATATTTTTGGCAAACGAATTCCGTTACCCGCGACAAGACCGGAAACGGTGCGTTCGCGAACATGCGCCGCAAGCACACGCAGGTTTTCCATGATCAGCTCGGGTTTCGGAAAGACATGACGGTTGATGCGTTGCAGAACCGCCCAAGGCCCGGATTTTGTGGTCACCAAGAAACTGTCGTTGATCAGCCCATGTCCTAGCGAATGGATGGCGCAGTCTTGACCGCCCGGAACAAATTGTCTGGCGATGTCGTGCTCAAGGGACATATCGGAATTGACGGGCAAGCCGGAGTGGCATTAGGCTGAGTCTAGCCTCTCGGCCATTGCTGTGAAATGCCCTGGCGCTTTTTTAAGAAACAGCCAAGACAAAAGGAGACTGATCATGCGTAGACTCTTATTTTCAGTTCTGACGGTTTTCATCGGCCTGGCATCGGCCCAGGCGGCAATTAAAGGAGAACTAGTTGAATACAAATCGAATAGCACCGTTCACAAGGGATATATCGTTTATGACGATGCCAGCACAGCCAAGCGCCCGGGCGTGCTGGTGATACATGAATGGTGGGGTCACAATGAACACGCTCGAAACAGCGCTCGCAAACTCGCGGAAGCCGGTTACGTGGCGCTGGCACTCGATATGTACGGCGACGGAAAACAGGCCCATCATCCCGAGGATGCCGGAAAATTTTCTGGCGAGGTCCGCAAGAATCCACAGTTAATGAAGTCGCGATTTGAGGCAGGCATGAAACTGCTTCAGAAGCAATCGCGCGTGGACGCCAAGCGTGTAGCCGCGATCGGTTATTGTTTCGGCGGCAGCGTTGTACTCGAAATGGCGCGCACCGGAGAGAATCTGCGCGGTGTGGCGAGTTTCCACGGAAGTCTGGGGACTGGAAATCCGGCCATGCCCGGCAAGGTCAAGGCCAAAGTGCTGGTAATGAACGGGGCGGAGGACCCTTTCGTGCCGGCGGAACAGATAGCGGCGTTCAAAAAGGAAATGGAGGCTGCCAAGGTCAATTACAAATTCGTGAATTACCCCGGCGCCAAGCACAGCTTCACCAATCCTGATGCCGATGCCAATGGCACCAAGTTTAAATTGCCACTCGCCTACAAT
Source organism: Sulfuricaulis sp. (assembly GCA_036526015.1). Lineage (GTDB taxonomy): Bacteria > Pseudomonadota > Gammaproteobacteria > Acidiferrobacterales > Sulfurifustaceae > Sulfuricaulis. Next base: position 1,174 of record DATCZH010000134.1, on the reverse strand, counting down.
GCCAAGGCTGATCAGGAATCCTGGGCAGAATTGCAATCGTTCCTGATAGGCGTTTTTAATTGATTGATGCGCTTCGCGACGGATTTGGTTTGTTGGAAATGCGGCGCTTCCTTGGCCGCACTGCCTTTGCCTTTGAGCCGTGAGGCAGAATGCCCGAAATGTCGCGCCTATCAGCACTGCTGTCGCCTGTGCCGGTTTTATAATCCGCGTTTGACCAGCCAATGTGACGAGGAGCGTGCCGAGGAAGTGCGCAACAAGGAGGGCGCGAATTTCTGTGACTGGTTCAAGCCCCGTCCCGAGGCATATCGTTTACCAAGGGAAGCGAAGTCACAGTCTGCCAAGACCAAGCTCGATGACCTGTTCGGAAGGTCGTCCGCCTCTCCTGACAAATCGGAGACGACACGGGACAAGCTCGGTGATCTTTTCGGCTCCGGAAAAAAATCTGAAAAATAATGCCAACCCGCCGTTGTATCAAATCGGCGAATGCCTGGATTGCGAGGTACTGAATGCCACGCTGTGCACGCGTATCGAGCGACTGACGGAAAAAAATATTATTCACCGAAATCATCTACAGGGCGGGCACTATGAAAACCTTTATGTTTCGCTTGCGTTGATTCCGGAACTGCGGGTAATTCTGGATCTGGCGACGGCGCAGGGCGCGCACTTGCTGGGTCTTGGTAAAAAAGATCTAAGCCTGGGTTGGTGGCTTAATATCATGCAACCAGGCGATCGCACGTATCCACACTCGCACGATGAGACGAATGAGCTGCTTTCGGGGGTGTACTATGTCGACGTGCCACCTAACTCCGGAAGGTTATTGCTGGATCGCAACGCACAACACGCCGAAGTCGAGCCCCGTGCAGGGATGTTTGTGTTTTTCCCGCCGGAAGTAACGCACGAAGTGACGCGCAACAAATCCGACCGTTCGCGGATTTCCGTCGGTTTTAATCTTGGTCCGGCACCGGGCTGAAATTTCCAGATTGAATCAGTATCCGACTGGTATAATACCTTCCGGAGTTGGCCAGACAGCCGCTACCCGGCCACGTTCGCGTGGACGAGGGGAGGAAAGTCCGGGCTCCACAGGGCAGGGTGCCAGGTAACACCTGGGCGGCGCGAGCCGATGGAAAGCGCCACAGAAAATATACCGCCGAAGCTCGCAAGGGCTGGTAAGGGT
>DATCZH010000133.1:0-4916 GCA_036526015.1 Sulfuricaulis sp. | reverse complement strand
GGGCAAGAAGGGAACGTTCTCGGTTGTCACCACGGCGGCCGTGTACCTGACCTGGTTTGATCCCGAAGGCGCCATGAATTCGAAGCGGTCCGCCGCCGCAGTGAATCCACAGATTCCCATCCTCTGGATCGTCGCCCTACGCGACTACCCGGGCCTGAGAAAAACGAATATCCCTTTGTTCGATTCCCTCCCGAAAAATCCTCACACGCGGCTGTTCGAGCCGAACGCCGACCACATCGGCGCGCCTTACGCCTCGATTGACGAAATCGCGCGTTGGACGGCGGAAGTCGCCAGCACCGGGCGCTGATCGTCAGGTGATTTTTTCCACCCGCAGTTTCCCTTTTTCTTCGCCCAGTGTTTTCGCGAGCAGTTTGACCAGCGCGTAGACCGAATCGATGTGTGGCGTCGGGGTTTGGGTGAGCTTGCCGAGTTCGATCACGGCACCGACCAGGGCGTCGATTTCGATGGCGCGGCCAATTTCGATATCTTGCAGCATCGAGGTCTTGTGCTTGCCGACCTTCTCGGCACCGGCGATGCGCTTTTCCAGCGACACGCGGAACTGAACACCGAGCTTGTTGGCGATGGTCTGCGCCTCGGTCATCATGTCGGCCGCGAGGCTCCGTGTGAGTGGGAACTGGCAGATGTCCACCAGCGTGGAATGGGTCAGGGCGCTAATGGGGTTGAAACTTAAATTGCCCCAGAGCTTGAGCCAGATTTCCGAGCGGATGTCCTTCAGCACCGGTGATTTGAAACCGGCCTTGGTGAACGTCGCGGTGATGGTTTTGACGCGCTCGGTTTCGGCACCGTCAAGCTCGCCCACCGGAAAGCGGTTGCCCTCGATCAATTTGATTACACCCGGGGATTCGATCTCCGCCGCGGGATAGACCACACAGCCGAGCAGGCGCTCGACCTCGATGCTGGCCATGAGGTTGCCATGAGGGTCCACCGTCTCGACCCGCCTTCCCTCGAATTCACCACCGTGCTTCTGGAAATACCACCAGGGAATGCCATTTTGGGTCGTGACGACGCTGGTCGTGTCGTGGAACAGGACCGGAAGCTCTTTCGCGATGGGCTCGACCTGGTGCGCCTTCAGCGCCAGGATCACGACGTCCTGCTTGCCGGCCTCGCTCAACTTGCTCGTGGCTTTGACGTTCTTCGCCACGTGTTCGGCGCCGTCTTCCTCGATCAGCTTCAGGCCGTTTTTTTGCATGGCCTCGAGGTGCGGGCCGCGCGCGATCAGTGTCACTTCCTCCCCCGCGAGCGCGAGCTTGGCGCCCATCAAACCGCCGATGGCGCCGGCGCCGACGATACAGATCTTCATGGGTAAATCCTCCGGATTACTGGTATTCGTTGGACAGCGTGCCGATGCCGTCGATGACGATTTCAACCTTGCTGCCCGGTTTCATCGAGCCTACACCCACGGACGTGCCGCAGGAGATGATATCTCCCGGGTACAGCGTCATGTCGCGTGAGAGCAAGCTCACGATTTGCACTGGCTTGAAGATCATGTCGCTCACCGGGTAATTCTGGCGCTCCTTCCCGTTCAACAGGGTTTTTACGCTGAGTTCAAGCGGGTCCACGTCGGTGGCGATCACCGGCCCGAACACGCCGAAGGTGTCGAATCCCTTGGCGCGCGCCCACTGGGGAAAGGTTGGGTCCTTCTGGATAATATCGGCGGCGGTGACATCGTTGGTGCAGGTGTAGCCGAAAATGTATTTAGCGGCATCGGCCTCGGAGACGTTCGAAGCCTTCTTGCCGATCACTACCCCGAGCTCGCCTTCGTACACGACCTTGCCGTTGTAGGAGGCCGGCACGCGGATGTCTTGTCCGCCGGCGAGAAACGAATTCGGCGCCTTCAGCAGGTACAGCGGCTCGGGCGGCGCGGTCAGGTTCAGCTTGGCCGCGAGCGCGTAGAAATTGTTCCAAAGCGCGATCATTTTCGTGGGCACACAGGGCGTGAGCAGTGTCACGTCGGCGAGCGGCACGGTCGTGTCCGTGGCGCGACTGTCGCTGAACATGTTCCCTTCGTGGACCCGGATGGCGTCATCGTGCAGTGTGCCGAATTGGATCTGGCCACCGTGCTCGAAACGAATCCAGTGCATGTAATCTCCTCCGCCGTGTTATGGTCTTGGTCCGCGTCGGTGGTGCCCGTGGTGGAAAAATGACAAGCACTGCCTTGGCGCGAGGGACGTATGCTACCTTCTGGCCGCGTGTGTCGCCAGCCGCCGCGTGATTCCGCATGATGAAACGGGCGGCGGACACAGCATCGTAAAACGGTATTTCATTAGACGAAACCATGCGCGACAACCAATATCCCGGCCGTTCGGTCGTCATGAGTACTCACGGCATGATCGCCACTAGCCAGCCGATGGCAACACAAGCGGGGCTCGCGGTGCTGAAGGCCGGCGGCAACGCCATGGACGCCGCCATCACCGCCAGCGCGGTGTTGTGCGTCACCGAGCCGCAGTCCACCGGCATCGGCGGCGATTGTTTCCTGCTGTATCACGAGGCGAAAACAGGAAAGCTTCATGGCCTGAACGGCAGTGGCCGCGCACCAATGCGTGCCACGCTGGAGGAATTCGAGCGCCGCAAGCAGATGCAGGTACCGGAATTCGGGATTCTGTCGGTGATCGTGCCCGGCGCGGTGGACGCGTGGCAGACGGCCCTCGAGCGATTCGGCACGCGCCGCCTCGAAGAACTGCTGCAACCCGCGATCAAGTATGCCGAGGACGGCTACGCGGTGACGCCTGTCGTAGCCAAATCCTGGAAAAATCTTGAGCCGCTGCTTACGCAGTTTCCCGAAAGCCGGCGGGATTACCTGTTAGACGGCCACGCGCCTGTAACTGGCACGGTGCATCGTCATCTGCGGTTGGCGAAATCGCTGCGGGAGATCGCGAAGAACGGTAGGGACGCCTTTTACCGCGGCCCCATCGCCGAGGAAATCGTGCGCTACAGCCGGGCACACGACGGGTTGCTGGAACTCGACGATTTCGCCGAATACCGCTCGGAGTGGGTCGAGCCGATCTTTACCGATTACCGTGACGTGCGGGTATATGAGATTCCGCCGAACGGGCAGGGCATCACGGCGCTGATGACGCTCAATATCCTGGAGCGCGCGAAGTTAGGTGAAATGACGTTTCTCAGCGCTGATCACCTGCACCTCGTGATCGAGGCCTTCAAGCTGGCCGTGGCCGAGCGCGATGAATACGTCGGCGATCCGGCATTTAACAAGCTGCCGGTGGAAGAAATGCTCTCGAAGGAATTCGCCGCGAAACAATATGCGCGCAGTGACCCCCGGCAAGCCGCGCGCTATCCCAGTGCGCCTGCCGCCCATGCGCACCGCGACACGGTTTATCTCAGTGTGGTGGATCGCGACCGCAATGCTGTGTCCTTCATCAACAGTCTGTATTACCCGTTTGGCAGCGGAGTGGTGGGCGGCGACACCGGCATTATGCTGCAAAACCGCGGTGCCGGCTTTGTGCTGGAGCCGGGGCATTTCAACTGTATTGCCCCGCGCAAGCGACCGCTGCACACCATCATCCCGGCGATGGCGTATCGCGGCGATGACATCTTGTCCTTCGGCGTCATGGGTGGGGACTACCAGCCCATGGGACATGTCTATGTGCTCACCAACTTTCTCGACTTCGGGCTGGATTTGCAGGAGGCGATCGATGCGCCGCGGTTTCAACCTGGCGGCGGTGTGGTGGCGCTGGAGCGCCCGGTGCCGCAGGATGTATTGCAAGCGCTGCAACAGCGCGGGCACGTGGTCGGTCGCACCGAACTCTCCCTTGGCGGAGCGCAGGCGATTTATATCGATAGCAAGAACGGTGTGCTCTCGGCCGGCTCCGACCCACGCAAGGACGGTGGCGCGCTGGGTTATTGAGGCTTAGCCTAAGCCCAGTTTCTGGGCGAGCCCGATGCGCTGCAGCTTGCCGGTCGCGCCCTTGGGGATTTCATCCAGTATTAATATTTTCCGCGGCACCTTGAAATCCGCCAGCCGCTTGGCGGCGAATTCGCGAATCTCCTTCTCATTGGCGCTTTTTCCCTCGCGCAGCACCACGGCCGCGGCCACGTCTTCGCCGAGCTTGGCGTGCGGCATGGCGAAAGTCACGACCTGCTGCACGGACGGGTGGTCCATCAATACCTCGTCCACCTCACGCGGCGAAATCTTCTCGCCGCCGCGATTGATGATCTCCTTCAAGCGGCCGGTGATTCTGAGATAGCCCTCGGCATCGATCACGCCTTGATCGCCGGTGCGAAACCAGCCGTTAGTGAAATTCTCAGCGTTGGCCTTGGGATTGTTCTCGTAGCCCTGGGTGACGTTGGCCCCGCGAATGACTATTTCTCCGGTGGCGTTCGAGCCCAGCAGTTTTCCGTTCTCGTCCATGATCGCCACTTCCGGACCGGCGGCGATGCCGACGGTGCCGGGCTTGTGTGGGCGCGGTGGCAGTGGGTTGCTGGTCATCTGGTGCGAGGCCTCGGTCATGCCGTAGGACTCGAGCACCGGCGCGTTGAATATTTGCTCAAGCTCGGCCAGCACCTGCGGCGGTAGCGAGGAGGATGACGAGCGGATGAAGCGCAATGGATGGCGCGCGATGACTTCGCGGTTGTTCGCAGCTCGCGCCAGGATCGCCTGGTGCATGGTCGGCACCGCCGTGTACCAGGTCGGTTTGCACTCATCCATCCAGGCGAAGAACTTAAGCGCGTTGAAGCCGGGCGAGCAGTACACACTGCCACCGGCACAGAGCGTGGACAGCACCGAGCCAATGAGTCCGTGGATGTGAAACAGCGGCATGATGCTAAGGCCACGGTCGGCGGGCGTGAGGCTCAGGATGTCACGGATGTGCCCGGCCGAGGCACAGACGTTTTTCTGCGACAGCGGCACGATCTTGGGGCGCGAAGTGGTGCCGGAGGTG
>DATCZH010000132.1:0-6722 GCA_036526015.1 Sulfuricaulis sp. | reverse complement strand
CTGTTAGTCAACGGCTCCTCAGGCATCGCTGTCGGCATGGCGACCAATATTCCGCCACATAATTTGAATGAAGTCATCAACGCTTGCTTGGCGCTGATCGACAATGAAAATTGCACCATCGACGATCTAATGAAGCATATTCCCGGTCCGGATTTCCCCACGGCGGGCATCATCCACGGCGTCGATGGAATCCATGAGGCTTACCGAAGCGGGCGCGGGCGCGTGTACGTCCGTGCGCGGGCAAGCATCGAATCTGACGACAAGCGCGCCAAACAGGCCATTGTCGTCACCGAACTGCCGTACCAGGTGAATAAGGCTCTGCTGCTCGAACGCATCGCCGAGCTGGTGCACGATGGCAAGATCGAAGACATCGCCGAGTTGCGTGACGAGTCGGACAAATCCGGCATGCGCATGGTCATCGAGCTTAAGCGCGGTGCCGTCGCGGACGTGATCCTGAACAACCTGTACGAACACACGGCGATGCAGAGCGTGTTCGGCATTAACGCGGTGGCGCTGGTCAACGGCCAACCGCGCCTGCTCAACCTCAAGGAATTGCTCGAAGCCTTCCTGCGACACCGGCGCGAAGTTGTCACGCGCCGTTCGATCTACGATCTGCGCAAGTCGCGCGAACGCGCGCATATCCTGGAAGGTCTCGCCGTGGCGCTCGAAAGCATTGATGAGATGATCGCGCTCATCAAGGCCGCCAAGGACCCAGACGAAGCCAGGACCAAGATGCTGTCGCGAACTTGGCCGGCGAAGCTCGTAACCAAGATGCTGGCGGCGGGGGATGCCAACCTCACGCGGCCGGAGGGGCTGGATTCGGCCTTTGGCATCACGCCTAAGGGTTACCGTCTGACGGAAACGCAGGCGCAGGCGATACTCGACCTGCGACTTCACCGCCTGACCGGACTGGAACAGGAAAAACTGCGTTCCGAGTACGGTGATATCCTCAAAGTCATCGCCGACCTGCTTGAAATTCTGGCCAAGCCTGGACGCCTCATGAAGGTGATCCGCGACGAACTGCTCGCGATCCGCGAACAATACGGCGACGAGCGCCGCACGGAAATCGTGCAGAATCGCGTAAGCCTTAGCATGGAAGATCTGATCGCCGATGAAGACGTGGTTGTGACCCTGTCGCATGCCGGCTACATCAAAGCTCAGCCACTCACGTCTTACCGCGCCCAGCGCCGCGGAGGGCGTGGTAAAGCCGCGACCAGCATGAAAGAAGAGGATTTTGTCGACAAGCTGCTGATCGCCAGCACCCATGCAACGATCCTGTGCTTCACTTCGCTCGGCAAGGTGTATTGGAAGAAGGTGTATGAGATTCCGCAAGCCGGGCGCGGTGCACGTGGCAAGCCGATCATTAACCTGTTGTCACTGGACGAGGGTGAGCACATCAGCGCGATCCTGCCGGTGAAGGATTTCGACCAGGGCGGCTATGTATTCATGGCCACCACCGACGGCACAGTCAAAAAAACCGGGCTTTCCGAATTTACGCGCCCGCGTTCCACCGGTATTCGCGCCATTGAACTGAAACCCGGCAACCAGCTGATCGGCGTTGGTCTGACCGACGGGAAGTGCGACATTCTGTTGTTCAGCGACGCGGGGAAAGTGGTGCGCTTCGGAGAAGAAGACGTGCGCGAAATGGGCCGGACGGCGCGCGGAGTGCGTGGTCTCATGCTGAAAAAGGGCCAGTCCGTGAAGTCCCTCATTATTGCCTGCCCGGACCAGGTGGGTCAGGCCACTACGGTGTTAACGGCGACGCAGAACGGTTTCGGCAAGCGTACCCCGCTTGAGGATTATCCCAAGCACCGCCGCGGTGGCCAGGGCGTGATTTCAATCCAGGTGAACGAGCGCAACGGTTCAGTGGTCAGCGCCTGCGTGGTGGGCGATGACGACCAGGCCATGCTGATCACCAGCGGCGGCACCATGATCCGCACACGGGTTAAGGAAGTTTCCATCGTCGGTCGCAATACCCAGGGCGTGCACCTGATCGGACTCGAGGAGGGCGAACATCTTGCCGGCCTGGAACGGGTGGCCGAGTCGGAAGACGAAGAATGATTCTTCAACTTTTTATGCAAAGTGAGCTAATGCCATGACACGCGTTTTCAATTTCAGTGCCGGTCCGGCCGTCTTGCCGGAGGAAGTCCTAAAGCAAGCACAAGCGGAGCTTCTTGACTGGCACGGCAGCGGGATGTCCGTGATGGAGATGAGCCATCGCGGCAAGGAATTCATTGCCATCGCCGAAAAGGCCGAGGCCGATTTACGAGAGCTGATGAATATCCCGGCAAACTATAAAGTGCTGTTCCTGCAAGGCGGCGCCACGGCGCAATTCGCCATGGTGCCGATGAACCTGCTACGCGGGAAAAAATCCGCTGACTACGTCAACACCGGCGAATGGTCGAAAAAGGCAATCAAGGAAGCCAAGAAATTTTGTAGCGTCAACATCGCCGCCACGTCGGAGTCGACCAACTTCAGCTCCGTACCGCCGCACCAAGAATGGAAGTTCGACTCGGAGGCGGCCTATCTGCACTACACGCCAAACGAAACCATCGGTGGCGTGGAGTTCAGCTTCGTGCCGCAGACCGGCAACGTGCCACTGGTGGCCGACATGTCCTCGACCATCCTGTCACGGCCGGTGGACGTGTCTAAATTTGCTGTTATCTACGCCGGTGCACAGAAGAACATCGGCCCGGCCGGGCTGACGATCGTGATCGTGCGCGAGGATTTGATCGGGAGTGCCGCAGCCAATACGCCCTCCATGTTCGATTACAAAGTTCACGCGGATAGCGCTTCGATGAGTAATACGCCACCGACTTATGCTTGGTATATTGCGGGCCTAGTGTTCGACTGGCTCAAGCAGAAGGGTGGCCTCAAGGCCATGGCGGAGATCAATCGGCGCAAGGCTGAAAAGCTGTATGCCTTTATTGATTCCAGCGGCGGGTATTATAACAACCCGGTAGAAAAACAAAGCCGTTCGTGGATGAACGTACCATTCACGCTGAAAGACGCGGCGCTGGATGAGGCATTCCTCAAGGGCACGAAGGCCGCGGGGCTGGTGCAACTCAAGGGCCATCGCTCGGTTGGCGGCATGCGCGCCTCCATCTACAACGCCATGCCCGAACCAGGGATTGATGCCTTGATCGATTACATGCAGGATTTCATGAAGAAACAGGGGTAATCATGTTCAAAATACTGACGCTCAACAACATCTCCCCGCTCGGGCTGGCGCGCCTGCCGAAAGAGCAATTTCAGGTTGCGGCCGACACAAAAGATCCGGACGGCATCCTGCTGCGCTCGTTCAAGATGCATGACATGGAGATTCCGAAGTCGCTCAAGGCGGTCGGCCGTGCCGGTGCGGGGGTGAATAATATACCCGTCGAGAAGCTCACCAAAATGGGCATCCCGGTGTTCAACGCGCCCGGCGCCAACGCCAACGCCGTGAAGGAGCTGGTGCTGGCTGGCATGCTAATGGCTTGCCGCCATATCCCTGCGTCTTGGGAGTTCTCACGCAGTCTCTCCGGCTCGGACGCCGAGATCAACAAGGCGGTCGAGGCAGGCAAGAAAAATTTCGCCGGCTTCGAACTGCCCGGACGCACGCTCGCCGTTATCGGCTTGGGCTCCATCGGACGCAATGTCGCCAACATGGGATTCGCGCTCGGTATGAAGGTAGTCGGTTTCGATCCGGGCCTGACAGTCGAAGGCGCGTGGCAGCTGTCGGCCGATGTGAAGAAGGCAAACACCGTGGAAGAGGCGTTGCGTGTGGCGGATTTCGTGACTTTCCACGTGCCGCTGATGGACGCCACGAAAAATCTCATCAACGCCGAGCGTCTCAAGGGGATGAAGGACGGCGTGATCATTCTCAATTTCGCGCGCGAGGGCATCGTGGACGATGCCGCGGTGAGTGCCGCCATCAAAACAGGCAAGGTGCACAGTTATGTATGCGACTTTCCAAGCAATCTCTTGAAGAATCACGAACGCGTCATTGCTCTCCCACACTTGGGCGCCTCGACCGCCGAGGCCGAGGACAACTGCGCCATCATGGTGGCGGAGCAGGTGAAGGATTTTCTCGAGAACGGCAATATCCGCAATTCGGTTAACTACCCGGACGTGATGTTGGCGCGCGAAACGAAACACCGCCTGGTGGTGGCCAATGCGAACGTTCCCAATATGCTCGGCCTGATCTCCGAGACCCTGGGCCATGCCAAGTTGAATATTCATGACATGATCAACCGTTCGCGCGGCGATTATGCCTACACCGTGGTCGATCTCGACAGCCCGGTGCCGGAGGAAGTGCGTCAGAAGGTCGCGGCTATTGACGGTGTGTTGATGGCGCGCATCATCTGAAAAAAATGGCCAAAAAGACCAAAACACGTAACGCCGAGGCGCAGATCATGAAGCTGCGTGGACAGATCGACGCTTTGGACGAGAAGCTCCAAGTATTGATCAGTGAGCGCGCGCGCCTCGCCTTGGCGGTTGCCGAAACCAAACAGCAAGAAGGCAGCAACAACTATTACCGCCCGGAGCGCGAAGCCGAGGTCCTGCGCAAGGCGCTCGCGCGCAACCAGGGTCCGCTGTCTGATGAGGTCATGGCGCGGTTGTTCCGCGAGATCATGTCCGCCTGTTTGGCGCTGGAATCGCGCCTGCGCATTGCGTTTCTCGGACCGGAAGGAACCTTCACCCAAGAGGCGGCGATAAAGCAATTCGGCCTGGCGGTGGAAACCGTCCCCCTTGCGGCCATCGACGAGGTGTTTCGCGAGGTCGAGTCGGGCAACGCACATTTCGGCGTGGTGCCAATCGAGAATTCGACCGAGGGCGTGGTGAATCACACACTCGATATGTTTTTGACCTCTCCGCTCAAAATCTGCGGTGAGGTGGCGCTGCGGATCCATCATCACCTGCTCGGCAAGGGCAACGACCCCCAAGACGCGAACAGCGTGGTCTCGCACCAGCAGTCGCTGGCACAGTGCCGCGAGTGGCTGGATGCCAACTTGCCGGGGGTGAATCGCGTGCCGGTGGCGAGCAACGCCGAAGCTGCGCGGCTGGCCGCAGCGGACATCGGTACGCTCGCTATTGCTGGCGACTCGGCGGCACGGCTCTACAGCCTGCACATGTTCGCCAGCAACATCGAGGATCGACCCGATAACACCACCCGCTTTCTGGTGATCGGTACAATTGACACCGCACCGAGTGGCAACGATAAGACCAGCCTGTTGCTCTCGAGCCGCAACCGCCCGGGCGCGCTGCAACGCCTGCTTGCACCGCTGGCAAAGAACGGTATAAACATGACGCGTATCGAGTCGCGCCCCTCGCGTCAAAGCATGTGGGAGTATGTTTTTTTTATCGACGTCGACGGCCACATGAAGGACCGCAAAGTGGCCAAGGCCCTCTCCGACCTGGAAAAGGAAGCGGCATTTTTGAAACGGCTCGGTTCTTACCCTAAGGCCGTGCTGTGACCGCCATGGCGACGGATATCCTGCGCCTGGCGACTCCCGGTGTGCAGGGACTGTCGCCCTATCAACCGGGCAAGCCGATCGAGGAGTTGGAGCGCGAATACGGTATCAGCGGCGCGGTTAAGCTCGCGAGCAATGAAAATCCTTTCGGACCGAATCCACGCGCGCTGGCAGCGGCGCGCGATGCCTTGATGGGCGTCCACCGCTACCCTGACGGCAGTGGTTTTGCATTGAAAAAAACACTGGCAAAAAAACATCGCGTCAGGCCGGACTGTATTACGCTCGGCAACGGCTCGAGCGACATTCTGGAGTTTCTCGTGCGCGCCTTTGTGCTGCCGGATAACGAAGTTATTTTTTCAGAGCATGCCTTCGCGCTTTACCCCATTGTGACGCGTGCGGCAGGCGCAAAAGCCGTGGTTACCAAGGCCAAAGACTGGGGCCATGACCTCGCCTCCATGCGCCAGGCGGTCAATGTGCGCACGCGTCTGATTTTCATCGCCAATCCAAACAACCCCACGGGCACTTGGCTCAAGTCCGGTGAGCTTGGGGATTTCATCCGTGGCCTGCCGGCGCATGTGCTGGTGGCGGTGGACGCGGCTTATTTCGAATACGTCGGTGAACGGGAATATCCTGATACCATTGCTTGGACCGAGAAATACCCGAATCTTGTCACCACGCGCACTTTTTCCAAGGCCTATGGATTGGCCGGATTGCGGGTTGGATATGGCATATCCAGCCCGGCGGTCGCCGAAGTCTTGAACCGCGTGCGCCCGCCGTTCAACGTGAATAGCGTGGCGCTGGCTGCTGCTGCCGCAGCGTTGGAGGATACGACGCATGTTGAACGTGCCGTGCAGAACAACCGCGAGGGCATGCACCAGCTTAGCGAGGCCTTCACGGAACTGGGGCTTGCCTATATTCCTTCGGCCGGAAATTTCATTTGCGTGGATTTCATGAAACCCGCGGATAGGGTGAACGAGGCTTTGATGCGCCAAGGCGTGATCGTTCGACCAGTGGCTAACTATGGAATGCCGAATCATTTGCGTGTCACGGTCGGTTTGCCAGAAGAGAACCGGCTCTTTATTGATGCACTGAGGAAAATCGTGCGTGATTGAAAAACTCTGCATCATTGGTATAGGTTTAATCGGCGGTTCGCTGGCACGTGCACTGCGTTTCAACGGCTACGTGCGCGAAGTAATCGGATACGGCCGCAGTGTCGGCAGTTTGCAGCAGGCGGTGGAACTCGGCGTGATCGACCGCGCCGAAGTGTCG
>DATCZH010000131.1:0-3741 GCA_036526015.1 Sulfuricaulis sp. | reverse complement strand
CCACTGGTTCGAGGGCCTCCTGACAGTGTTCAGGAATCCCACCACGTGGCCAATCTTCTGGATGAATTTCGGCATTGGCGGGACGTTCTTCGCCTTCGCCGGGCTGTGGGCGGTGCCATTCCTGCAAGACGTGTATGGCATGGAACGCGTGACGGCAACGGCGCACACCAGCCTGATGCTCGCGGCTTTCGCCATTGGGGCGCTGGCGGTAGGGGCGTTGTCCGACCGCCTTGGTCGGCGCCGCCCGGTGCTCATCTCGACGGCCATGGCGCATTTGCTGTGCTGGGTGCCGTTGGTATTGGCGTTGCCGCTGTCGTTGAACGTGAGCTATTTTCTGTTTCTGCTCATGGGCCTGAGCGCAAGCTGTTTCACCCTGAGCTGGGCATGCGTGAAGGAAGTGAATCAACATGCGCTGTCCGGTATGGCAACCAGCGTGGTCAATACCGGTGTGTTTCTCGGTACCGGTATTCTGCAACCGCTGGTGGGCTGGACACTTGACCGCACGGGCACGGCACAGGGTACCGCCGCGCAATATCAGCTGGGTATTCTGATTTTTTTAGTTTGTGTCTTGGCCGGCTTTGTCGGCAGTCTGCGCGTGCGTGAGACCTACTGCCGCTATCTCAATGACTGAATTTCTAGAAATCGTGCGAATTATTGCTTTGTTGCTATTTCTTTTTGATAGGCGTTGGATTTTCACAGGTTGATGATATTTCGTTTTTTACTTAAGTCTGCACGCGTGGAAAGACAACCGAGGAGGAGGCGCGAGTGAAAATTACCCTGAAACCTGGCATTACCCACGAGCTGCACTTTCGTGTGCCAGAAACCAAAACTGTGCCGCATCTTTATCCGGAAGCGCCCGAGTTCCAAGCGATGCCGCGTGTCCTGGCGACCGGTTACATGATCGGGTTTATCGAGTGGGCCTGCATCCTGGCGGTAAATCCACATCTTGACTGGCCACGCGAGCAGACCGTCGGGACGCACGTGAACTTAAGTCATTTGGCTGCCACACCCCCGGGAATGGAAATCATGGCGCGGGTGCGGCTTACCGGAGTGGAAGGCCGCAAACTGGTGTTTGACGTGGAGGCTCGCGACGGTGTCGATTTGATCAGTTGCGGTACGCACGAGCGCTTTGTGATTGATGCCGAGCGTTTCACGCGCAAGGTCGCGGACAAGGCCGCGTCAGATAAGTCATGAAAAAGCGGTAATTTTGGGAGAGATCTACAACAAATAAATCATTAATGCCATAAATCAAACGGTTAGGCGGTTGATCCGTTCAGCCTCCGTTCAGCGTGGGGTTTGTATTCTGATTCACAGCAGTCAGAAGTGAACCCAATGCAACGAAGGAGGCATTCATGAAACGCAAACTACTTAGCACTGCCGTGATAATCCTGGCCGTCATGTTGGCAGCACCGCTCGCTCAGGCGCGGGACGGTCGAGGTGATCACCGCCCGGTTTACCGCGAGACGCATATCGAGCGGCATTATTCCCATCCGGGGCGACATCACGGGTGGCACCAGCCGAGACATTTCCGTCACGGCCACCGGAATTACCGGCACCATTATTATCGTCATGCACCCTCACTGCGTTATTATGCTCCGCGACATCATCATCCGGGCCATTATCGGTCTTCCTCCGCACCGATCATATTGGGCAGTGTGATCGGCGGCGTGGTGGGGCATGAAATTGGTTACGGCGATCCCGGCCACACGGCGGTGGGCGCGGTGGTCGGCACTGTTATCGGCTACGAAATCGCGCGCCATCGCTGAACCATGTGCCGCCACCGCCCCGCACGCGGGTGCTTCGTTCGCGCCAGTCCGTTAAGATGCACGGGCGATGACACGCCGAAAATTCATTTCCATTCTCCTTACGGGGCTGCTGGCCTACGCCTCCACCGGTCTGGTGGAGGCGCGGCGCGATGATCGGCGCGATGATCGGCGTGACGACCGTCGTGATGACCGTCGTGATGACCGGCGTGACGACCGTTCTGACCGCCGTTCCCGCCGCGAAACCGCACCACAACGCGACCGGCTCTCACTGGACGAAGCCGTATCCCGTGTCCGCCGCGAAACCGGGGGACGGGTGCTCTCGGCCGAGGCGCGCGATCAGCGCGGAGCCACTACCTACCGTATCAAGGTGCTAATGCCAAACGGGGCGGTGCGCGTGTATCACGTGGACGCGCACAGCGGCAGGAAGCAATAACGGTCGATCCCTCATGCGCCTCCTGGTCATCGAAGATGAAAACTCCCTGCGCCACCAACTGACCGAGCAGCTGCGCCTCGCCGGTTACGTCGTGGACGACGCAGCCAATGGCAAGGACGGCCTGTTGCACGGGCGCGAATACCCCATTGATCTGGCCGTCGTGGATATTGGCCTGCCTGACTTGAGTGGCATCGAAGTCATTCGTGGCTGGCGCAAACAGGACAAGCGTTTCCCCGTGCTGATCCTGACCGCGCGCGGGCGTTGGCAGGACAAGGTCGAGGGACTCGAGGCCGGCGCCGACGATTATCTGGTCAAGCCATTCCATTTTGAGGAGCTGCTCGCACGCGTGAATGCGTTACTGCGGCGCGCGGCCGGGCTGGCGCAGCCGGTGGTGACCTGCGGACCGGTGGTGCTCGACACCGCCTCCCAGCAGGTGCGCGTCGACAAGCGTGCCATTGAGCTGACGGCCTATGAATACAAGGTTCTGGAGTACCTCATGCTGCACACAGGCGAGGTGGTGTCGAAAACGACTCTGACCGAGCATGTCTATGATCAGGATTTTGACCGTGACAGCAACGTCATCGAAGTGTTCATCGGGCGCCTGCGCAAGAAACTCGATCCGGATGACCGCTTCAAGCCCATTGAAACCTTGCGTGGCCGCGGCTACCGCTTCACGCTCCCTTGCGGGAAACCTTGATGCGTTCGCTGCGCGCCCGCCTGCTGCTGGTCTCGGCCGTGGTGTTGGCCGGCTTTCTCGGATTGACCGGGTTAGCACTCGATCGGGCTTTCAGCACCAGCGCCGAGAGCGCCTTGCGCGAAAGGTTGCAGGGCCATCTTTACGCGCTGCTGGCGGCGGCCGATCTCAATGACCGCCAGCAATTGGAACTTCCTATCGAGCTTCCCGAGCCGCGTTTCAATCTTATCGGTTCGGGACTGATGGCTGAAGTGCGCGATGCCTCAAGTGCCACGGTGTGGCGCTCGCGTTCCGCGATCGGGACGGAATTCGTAGGGGTTGCCGCCAGCGTCCCCGGCGAACGCGTGTACACGCCACTCGGCGGGGGAACATCGCCTGCGCGCCTGATGCTGAGCTTCGCCACACGCTGGGAAAGTGGCGCGCGCCCAGCACAGGTGTATGTGTTCCACGTCGTCGAGCGACTCGATGAACTTCAGGCTCAAATACGTCAATTTCGCCGCGGCCTGTTCGGCTGGCTTGCCGCGGCGACCGTGCTGCTGCTTGTGATGCAGGCCTTGATCCTGCGCTGGGGGCTGGCGCCGCTGCGCCGCGTGGCGCAGGACCTATCCGACATGGAGGCCGGGCGCGCCCGTACGCTGTCCGGACATTACCCGGCCGAATTGCAGCCACTGGTGGACAACCTCAATGCCTTGCTCGCCAACACCCGCGCGCACCTGCAACGCTATCGCGACACGCTGGGAAATCTGGCGCACAGCCTCAAGACGCCGCTTGCCGTGTTGCGCGGCAGCGTTGAGGTGAAAACGCCGGTGGAGGAATTGCGCACGGTGGCGCAGGAACAATTGCAGAAC
>DATCZH010000130.1:0-2861 GCA_036526015.1 Sulfuricaulis sp. | reverse complement strand
CCTTTCAAAAATCTCATTAACATCTTTCCGGTTTATCAGCCTTTACAGGAGGTGAATCGTCATTTAGCCTGAGTGCCCAATTCATGCCTTCACCCGGCCACATCAAGAATAACAATCTCTTTCCGGGCTTTCGGGTCCGTTTTCTCCGCCTGTTCATCGCTGTCACTTTCCTGGTTGTCCTGACAGCTTGCGGGACCCTAAAGCACCAATCCAATGAGGACGCGGGACGGGAGAGTTCTGCCAGCCAGACCGAGACGGCACTTCAGGAACGGAACAAAGCCAAAGATCCGTTTGAGGGCTTCAATCGTGCGGTCTACAAATTTAACGAGAAGACTGATCAGTATGTCGTGAAGCCGCTGGCGAAAGGCTATCGTGCGGTTGTTCCCCAGCCGGTCAGCAAGAGCATCTCGAACTTTTTCAGCAACCTTTATGATCCGGCGAACATGCTCTACAACTTTTTGCAGGGTAAACCGAAAGCGGGTTTTTCTGACCTTGGCCGTTTCATCGTAAATTCCACGGTTGGCATAGCCGGGCTGTTTGATGTGGCGTCCAAAATGGGGTTATCGAAGCACAATGAAGATTTCGGTCAGACTCTGGCGGTATGGGGCGTGGGTGATGGGCCCTATCTGGTTTTGCCATTCTTCGGACCGAGCAATATACGGGATGGGGCGTCCCTGCCCGTCGACTGGTATACCTATCCGCCCAATCACATGGAAGAACACAGCACGCGTGACAAGATGTTTATCGTGGAAGTGGTGGACAAGCGCGCGCAATTGCTGGATGCCAGTGATATTCTCGAACAAGCCGCGGGAGGGGACCCGTATGCATTCGTGCGCGAGGCCTATCGGCAGCGACGCCTCAGCTTGATTTACGACGGTAACCCTCCGCAACCCCCGCCGCCCCCGGGCCTGTTCGAAGAGGATGAACCGGCGCCCCAAAAAAGATCCGCCCCCGCGCTGGGCACACCTCAATCCAGATAATCGTAACCCAGCAGCGTCAGGAACTGCGGCAGCGGTTCCGTGCCGATGAATTTCTCGAACAGCGTTGCGGCGAGTTCGTATTGGCCGGCGGCGTAAACTTCCTCACCGAGCGTGCGGCGAATGCGCTTAAGTTCCTCCGGAATCATATTCCGCGCCATTTCCAGCGTGACCCGGCGACCGTCGGCAAGCACGCCTTTCTGACTGTGTATCCAGTGCCACGTCTGTGAGCAGGAAATTTCTGCAGTCGCGGAGTCTTCCATGAGATGCTGGATCTGCACGCACCCGATGCCGGCCAGCCACGCGCCAAGGTATTCGATGCCAACTTCGATGTTGTGCCGCAATCCAGCTTCCGTGATCGGTGTCTGCGGGCCAAAGGCCAGCAGATCGGCGGCGGTCACGTGTACGTCTTCGCGTTGACGCTGGATCTGGTTTGGCGTTTTCATGTATTGGTCGAAGACTTCCTTCGCCAGCGGCACCAGCCCCGGGTGCGCCACCCAAGTGCCGTCGTGACCGTCGGTCACCTCACGTTCCTTGTCCTTGCGCACCTTGGCCAGTGCGGTTTCATTGGCCTCCGGGTCATCTTTAATCGGTATCTGGGCCGCCATGCCGCCCATGGCATGGGCATGACGCCGATGACAGGTCTGAATCAACAGCAGTGAATATGCGTGCATGAACGGGGCGGTCATGGTGACCTGCCCGCGATTGGCAAGGATGAATTCCGGATCCTGGTTGAATTTCTTGATGGCGCTGAAGAGATAATCCCAGCGACCGCAATTGAGCCCGGCCGAGTGTTCGCGCAGCTCATACAATATTTCATCCATCTCGAAGGCCGCGAGGATGGTTTCGATCAACACTGTGGCCTTGATGGTGCCACAAGGAATATTCAGTTGTTCTTGTCCCCACACGAAAACCTTGTTCCACAGGCGCGCCTCGAGATGGCTTTCCAGTTTGGGCAAGTAGAAGTAGGGAACAGTGCCACGATCCAACAGTGCTTTGGCATTGTGGAAGAAATACAGGCCGAAATCGAACAAACTCCCCGAGACCGGCTGGCCATCCACGAGAACGTGTTTTTCGATCAGGTGCCAGCCGCGTGGCCGCACGAACAGCACCGCCGTGGTCTTGTTCAGCGCGTAATGTTTTCCCTCCGGACTGTCGAGGTTGATCGTGCGCCGGACCGCATCCTGCAGATTGATCTGCCCCTTGATAAGGTTGTCCCAGGTGGGCGCGAGTGAGTCTTCAAGGTCAGCGAGGAATACGTTGGCTCCGGAATTGAGTGCGTTGATGATCATTTTGCGATCGACTGGGCCGGTGATCTCAACGCGACGGTCCTGGATTTCTGCTGGCACGGGAGCAATGGTCCAGTCGGTCTCGCGTATGAGACGAGTTTCTGGGAGAAAATCCGGCTTGATTCCCCGGTCGAGTTGTACCTGCCGCGCCATGCGCCGCGCCAGCAGTTGCCGGCGTTCGGGTTCAAAGGCGCGCGCGAGATTGGCGATGAAATCGAGCGCTTCCGGTGTCAGGATACCGGCGTATTCGTCAGGCATCTTGGCCTGAATGGTGATCCCTGTGGGAATCGAAACTGCTCTGTGCATAGGATCCCTCGCGGTATTCATCGAGCAGGTTATTGCACTTTATCAGTCTGCCCGGACTGGATTGCAAGCCTTAACGGATGATTGGACGATATCCGTTGGAAGGCGTTCAAAAGCCAATATTCGCCGCCATCGAGGCCGGGAACTATGGATTTGGCGCAGACTCCTGATTTTCAGTGGAATTTTCCGGCCGTGCCCCTTCATTTCCCGCGGTATCGAGGGTAGAATCGCGCCCTTTCTCGAACCTTGTGCGGGCCCTGTCCGGCCGGGCGGGGCTTTTTAACGGAATGAG
>DATCZH010000129.1:0-6470 GCA_036526015.1 Sulfuricaulis sp. | reverse complement strand
GCCAACCGGTCCCGCTTTGCCCTGACCGGCGGGCTTTATTCCCGTAATCCCGATCACATTGAACAGGCAGAACGGGACCTGCAGGTGGGGAATCTCTACATCAATCGTCGCATAACCGCCGCGCTGGTAGAGCGCCAGCCTTTCGGTGGCTTCAAACTGAGCGGTCTCGGCAGCAAGGCAGGCGGGCATGATTACCTGTTGCAGTTTGTCATCCCGCGAACGGTCACCGAAAACACCCTGCGCAAGGGCTATGCGCCGGGCGCGGATGATCAAGCCGCGCTATCAAAGTAACTTATTGTTTTAATAGCATTTTCTTTCCCCTTGATCTCCTGCAAATTGACCTTATTTGTAGTCGTGAGAGGTAATGTTTTCTGTACAGGAGGTGAATAGACATGAATCTGCAATCCTATGACCCATTGAGCTTTATTGAGCAGTTTCATAATGATGTGAACCGTTTGCTTGGCAACCGTTGGTCGTCTCAAGACAACGGTTCAAACATCCTTACCGGTGCCTGGTCACCGGCGATAGATGTCCGGGAAGAGAAGGACCGTTACGTTGTGATTGCCGATGTCCCGGGTATCGATCCGAAGGACATCGAGATCACGATGGAAAACGGTGTACTTACAATCCAGGGTGAACGCAACTACGAGACCACGGATGAAGACAAGGAGAGCGGCTATCGCCGGGTCGAAAGGGCCTACGGTAAATTCTTCCGCAGGCTGGCACTTCCGGATGTTGCCGATGCGGAGAATATCTCTGCTGAAGGCAAGAACGGAGTCCTGGAGATTAGCATTCAGAAAAGCGAACAGGCCAAACCGCGCCGGATCGAAGTCAAAGCTTGATGACTTCGAACGAAGCTGCTGAAACGGGGCATTTGCCCCGTTTTTTATTGTCCGCCGGTTTATCATTCCGGGCCAAGGTCATTTACACTGACTTCACAATAACAGCCGGAGAAATTTCAAGGATTGCTTATGGGCCCTGAAGCGGTAATCAATTTCTGGTTTGAAGAAATCGATCCGAAACAATGGTGGAAAAAAGACCAGGCATTAGATGAACTGATTTGTTCCCGCTTTGGAAAGGTTCATGAACAAGCGTCACGCTGTGAATTGTATCCATGGCGTCAAACACCCAGGGGACGCCTGGCCGAGATCATCGTCCTTGATCAATTTTCGAGAAACATCTACCGGGACCAGCCGGGGGCCTTTGCCCACGATGCACTGGCGCTGGCCCTGGCACAGATTGCCGTCGAACAAGGTGCGGATAAGAATTTAAATACAGATGAAAAAAGTTTTCTCTACATGCCTTACATGCATAGCGAATCACTGGCCATTCATGAGATTGCGATGATGCTCTACAACCAGGCAGGATTGGAATACAACTACGACTTCGAAAAAAAACACAAGGCCATCATCGAACGCTTCGGCCGCTATCCCCACCGTAACGCCATCCTCGGCCGTGAATCCACGCCGGAAGAACGTAAATTCCTCAAGCAACCGGACTCGGGATTCTAACCGCTATACTGATCAGACATCTTCCATCACCGGAAATCAGCGAATGAGAATACCTGTAAAACCATTAAGTAAATATCCCTGGTTCCTGCGGCCGTTCTTCTGGAACCAGAAAAGAAAATATGGCGCGGTCCTGCAGCCCGGCCTGCTCTGGGGAAGGGTGCCCCGCCTGTTTGCGGCAGTCGCCCTGCTCTATGGCGTGCTGGACAGAAAAGGATCACCGTTAAGTCCCCTCTTGCGTTCTCTGGTTACGGTCAGGGTGTCACAGATCAACTGGTGCCGGTTCTGCATTGATATCAATTCCGCAACCCTGGCCAAACGCGCCGGCTCCATGGAAAAAGTGGAGAAGCTTGATCACTGGAAAGAAAGCAATGTGTTCGATGAGCAGGAGAAGGCAGTCCTCGAATACACGGACGCGGTCACCTACCTGGATCAAACGGTAACGGATGAACACATCTCAAGGTTAAAGGAATTCTTCGACGATGATGCCATCGTTGAACTGACCGGGCTTATCGCGTTCCAGAACCTGTCGAGCAAGTTCAACAGCGCCCTGGACGTCCCGTCCCAGGGATTCTGCAAACTCCCGGATAATCATTCCAATAATAATTCAGCGATGATCTCATCATGACCAGTTCAATACCGACAATTCCGATACTTAATTTATCACTGTCGTTTTTACCGGTGCTGATCGTGCTGGTCATATTATTTAAATGGTCATTGAATGCTGGCTACGCCTCATATGCCATCATCAGGATGTTGGCGCAGTTGCTGCTGGTCGGCTATTTCCTTGCTTTTATTTTTGAATCAGACAGTGCCTGGATCGTGTTACTCATTCTGGCGGTGATGGTATTTTTTTCAAGCTGGATTGCATTGGGAACTGCCGGGGATCGGCGCCGGATTTTATTCAAACATGCGTTATTGTCTATCGCATTGGGTGGCGGATCTACATTATTTCTGGTTACCTCTGGAGTGTTGAGACTTGAACCGTGGTATCTGGCGCAGTATATGATTCCTCTGGCCGGCATGATCTTCGCCAATGCCATGAACTGTATCAGTCTGGCGGTGGAAAGACTGGCGGCTGAAACCGGCAGAAACGTCGCCTATTCCGAAGCCCGCCGGATCGCATTGCAGACATCACTGATCCCGACCATCAACTCGCTGCTGGCGGTCGGTATCGTTGCCTTACCAGGCATGATGACGGGGCAGATCCTTTCCGGTGTCTCGCCCCTGATCGCGGCACGTTACCAAATCGTGGTGATGTGTATGATATTCGGTGCCTCGGGTATTTCCTGCATCATTTTTCTGATATTTAGCAGGCATGTCTTTAAAAAAGAAGCCGGGGTGATTTGATTTTAGACGGAATTGTTGCGCGATCATCCCCAGCTTTCCTCGCTGCGGTCAACTGGTCGAAGGCCATCGCTCAGGTTCACAAAGCAACGGCCTTCATCGCGCGCCACCGGAAGCCATTCGCGCAATACGCGCTGTGACTCCGCCGGACGGTTCGCTTCAGGACGGCCATCGTGAAGTAACACAATATCTCCTGACGCCGTTTGTTCCATGCGCCGCCGTATCCAAGCTTCCCTTCCCCACGGTCCCCAATCCATCGCGCTGTGGCTCCAGAGAACCGTGGTCAGCCCCAATTCTCCTGCAGTCTGCTGCATCCACTTGTTGAAATGGCCATGCGGCGGACGAAACCAGCGGCAAGGCTCGCCGGTGATATCAGCGATGGCCTTGGCGCCGTCCATGACGTCTTTGCGAGCCGCTTCACGGCGTGTCCTTCTGGGCCTGACATGGTTGAAACCGTGACTGCCCACGTCGTGGCCTGCCTGCCGCATGAGCAGGATCCACTCCGGTTGCTGCAAGGCTTGTTGACCCACCACAAAAAAGGCCGCCTTGACTCCATACTTGTCGAGCATATCGAGGAGCATCGGCGTCCAATGAATGTCCGGTCCGTCGTCGAAGGTGAGACAGATACCGCTTTCTCCTCCGAGCCGGCGTACCGTTGTTGATGTATCAAACCGGCTCATGGGTGATTGAAGTTGTCAACCAGGCGCTTGCGGGAAATCCAGAACTCATGGGGATGCATGGTCTTGGCGAGTTCCTTCGCGCCGCGGGGATAATAGGCGTAGAGAATGAGGGTGTAGTGACGGGCAAGCGCCCGCGTTTTGCGATTGAAAGGCAGGGGCCGCGCCTCGAATCCGAACTTGAGCCCATGGGGAGGAAACCAGGAGATAGCGTGGAAAGCGACCATCTCTTTCCAGCGCGGGTTTTCGGTGACCTCTCTGGCCAGGGCCTTGAACGCGGGAACGAAAAGACGCCGGAATTCAAAAGCCCCCTCGCCCGGTTGTTGACCTTTCTTGCGGTACTTTTCGATGTAGGCGCTGTCGAAATGCAATTCGCCGATCGCATCCCCCCGCTTGACCACGGTGCCGTCGGCCAGGGTACGCGGATCGTCCTCATGCATGGCCGGTTCGATCAGGAACAGTGGTCCCACCCGCACCAGGCCGTGCCACTTGCGGTAGATTGCGTCAATGACGGTAAAAAGGGCTCGCAAGGGTCGGGCCAGGAGTGGATTCAAGCTATCTTCTCCTGAATCGCATCTACGTCACCGGCACCGGTCAGGCCCTCGAGAATCAAAGCCACTCGCTCGGCGGCCCGAGGCTGGCCCAAGGCCGCGGCCCGGGCCTTGCGGATCGCCAGATCATCAGGATCGGCAAGCCAGGCGCGTAGCGTGGAGACAAGCGTCTCGGGCCTGATCAATCCTCCGACGTCGTACCGGGCCAGAAGATCGGTATTGAAGAGCTCTTGCCCGCCCAGGGAACAGATCGCCAGAAACGGCCGCCCGCAGGCCAGGCATTCAGTGACGGTTATACCGCCCGGTTTGCCGATGACGACGTCCGCCGCGCGCATCAGGGTCGGCATCTCGTCACTCCATTCATAAAGGCGGACCCGGTCGCCATAGCGGCGGCGAATCCCGTCGAATGACATTGCCACTTCCGAGTCCCCTGCCGCGGTCGCAATCAGTTGCCATTGATCATCGGCCTCGAGAAGGCGTTTGAGCGTGTCGCTGACGCCGATCCCGTAGCTGCCGCCGGTGACGAGCAGCACTGGACGGGATGGATCGAGGCCGAGGATCCGACGCGCCTCTTTGCAGGTCGGCAGCTGCTCAAAGCCCCCAGGCAGCGGGATGCCGGTGAGGAAAACCCTTGCGGGCTGAAAGCCGCGGCTGACAAGCGCCTCCTTCATCTCGGGCTGGGGAACGCAATAGTAGTCCACCTTCGAACGTACCCACAGATTGTGCAGACCATGATCGGTGGCGATTGCCACCGTGGGCACATCAAGGTACTTGCCCCTAGCGCGCAGGCCGAGTATGAGATTGGCCGGGAAGAGCTGAGTGATGGCAATGGCATCGGGTTTAAGCTTACCCAATCGTTGGCCCAGGCGGCGAATCAAAATCGAACGCAGCCAAAGCACCAGGCCCCAGCGCAAGAGATTCACGCCCGGCAGCGAACGGCGGGAGGACAGGCTAACCATCAGGGAGGTAAATACCGCCTCGTCGAGATTGCGGCGGAAGACCGGCAAGCGACCGGTAACCTCCGGAAAGTGTTCGGCGAGGGCCTCTTCGATTATCTCTGGTAACGGCGGCGGCAGGCGCCCGCCGCGAAAATAGCGCTTCCAGGTGTCCGCAGTGAGACGATAGAGACGCTGGTAGGCGTCGGGATCTCTTGAGACCAATGTCAGATAACCGCCTTTGAGCATCGCGGCGACCCGTGGTGCCATCAGCGACCAGAAATCGATCAGCTCGATCCTGCATCCGGGATCGTTGGCACGCAGGGCATCGGCCAGCGCCTGTGCCGCCCGGGAGTGCCCCGAACCCAGGTGCGAGTGCAATATTGCGAATCGATGCGGCTGGTCGTTCTTATTTGTTAACAAGGGATAGGAAAATCAATCTGCACCGGAGAAAGATTCTGGCCACGTTCCGCTGAATTTGCAAGCTTGGCTCGGTCAGGGTGTCACAGATCAACGTAACGCTTGTGGTATCCTCCTCACTTCGCTCGTCGGCGGCGGCACATCGCGAACGTTAGGCGCCAAGTAACAGTCTCAGGAGGAAGCTAAAGTGATGTACTTTAAAAACCTCAATCAGATAGTTGAGTCGCTCGAAACAGATGAATCGACAAATAACGATCCTATCAAAAGAGCTTTCGTTTTTGATGGGAAGCATTTAACTGCAAATGTCGGAATAGTTCGTGAGAGTGGAAACGCACTTCATACCCAGAAGCACCATGACGAGATACTCGTTATCATTGAGGGCAACGTTAACTTTAAAGTTGGTAACGAAGTAAAGAAAGTGAGTAAAGGAGATCTGGTATTCATTCCACAAAACACACTACACGGCCCGATACTCGAACAAGGGCAAAGTTTTGCAGCGCTTTCCGTGTTTGCTCCCTATTTTGACAAGTCTAAGGACAACATAGTGTGGGACAGAGATTAGGCAAAAAAAAATTTCGCCTGACAAATCGTTAGGTTGCTGTCTCATGATGAAACCAAGAAACATAATCCTTACGGCAGTAATCCTCTCCCTTGGCTGCTCTGTGTCCTCCAACCTGCAAGCACGGGAACAATCCCCTGAGCAAGAAAAGGTGAAGAATGCAGGAGTTTCCTTTACCTACAGCACCCATGATTTTGCCGAGGTCAAGATAAGGAAGGTACAGAAACAAACCGCTCCGGAATGTGGCGACTGCATAGACGTAGGATTCTCGCCGGAACATGTCTGTTTCAACCTGAAAGATAATCGACCGCTTCCCGCCTTGGATCAGGGCCCGAGATATTTCTTTCCTGCGCACAGCTTCATCTGCGCCATCCCTCTCGATGATTCTACAGTCCAGGATTTCGGCGAAGCCTATCCAAGTCTGAATGGCGCTGCGGTGCGTCTCCGGAAGCTTCTCCGCGAGCGTCCTTACA
>DATCZH010000128.1:0-4018 GCA_036526015.1 Sulfuricaulis sp. | reverse complement strand
CCAGGGGGCAAGTCGCGTCGAAAATGCGCAGCCCCCGCTGCGTGGCTTCTTCACGAACGGCGCGGGAAACACCGTGGGCGCTGAAGATGACCGTTCCTCCCGATGGCACCTGATCCAACTCATCGACGAAAACGGCGCCCTTGGCGCGTAAATCTTCCACCACGAAGCGGTTATGGACAACCTCATGCCGTACATAAATCGGCGCGCCGAATAGCTCGAGTGCACGCTCGACGATTTCAATCGCACGATCCACGCCCGCGCAAAAACCACGGGGATTAGCCAGAAGTACTTGCATGGTCGTCATGATACCCGGTTTTATCGCCATATTCAGTTGTGGCCAAGTGCCCGGACAATGTTCACCGTTGGGGAACCGCGATGTTTGGAAGGCAGAAATACCAAGCCCGGCGGAGCCGGGCTTGGAGGGAAAACATGAAGTTGTTATTTTTTCTTGGTGGGATCAATCGGTGTCGGCTTGTTGTAAGTCTTCTCGCAATTGATCATGCAGGTTTCGTAAGCCGTAGCGTCCTTGATCCCGAGACATTCGGTCTTGCAGCTCTCCAACGGCGCGTTGACGACCTTGTTCTTGGCAGACGACGCGGCTCCGGCGTGCCAGGAGACCGTCAGCAGGCTCGCCGTCGCAATGACCAGACAGGATTTGAGCAATGTACGCATGGATGACTCCTTCAAAGTCAAAACAGGTATAAAAAATTATACAGGCACTTAAGTACGTCCAGCCTTTTTCAGTCTAGCGCCGATATCACGAATTTCCATGGGAAGTCGATTAACGGCATGCAAATTCAGTGATTACGGATGGCGCCCGCGCGCCAGCCAGACGGTATCCAGAATCAGCAATATGGCGCCCATGGTGATGGCGGAATCCGCCACGTTAAATGCCGGCCAATGCCAGTGGTGGTAGTGCACGTCGATGAAATCAATGACATAACCGAAAATCACACGGTCGAGGAGATTCCCCAACGCACCACCCAGGATCAGCATCAGCGCCACGGCAAGAAGCATTTCCTGACGGTTAAGGCGCGAGAGCATCCACAGTATAAAGGCACAGGCCACCAGCGCGACAAACATGAACAAGCCGTTTTGCCAACCACTCGCGCTGCTCAGGAATCCGAACGCGGCGCCCGTATTGTGGACCAACACCAAATTCAGAAAAGGGCCGAGATTCACTTCGCCGTGTCGCACCAGATAATCCGAGGCAAAGTATTTCGTCAGCTGATCGGAAACAAACACCACTCCCGCGATCCACAGGAGCCGCCACATCAAGCGTAGCTCCTGGTTTCGCCCGGGCCACTGACATTCAGCACGCAGCGGCCACAGATTTGCGGATGGTCTTCATTGCTACCGACATCCTCTCGGTGATGCCAGCAGCGGATGCACTTGGGGAAGGCTGAAGGTGCGACCCGCACCGCCAATCCTTTTAGATCCGTCTCAATACTGTCGGCGGTTTTTTCCGACAACGGATGCACCCGGACATAAGAGGTAATAAAGACAAAACGCAACTCATCCCCCAGGCGACGCAGACGCTTCAGCCACGCATCATCTCCATAAATATCCACTTCCGCATCGAGACCGGAACCGATGTCACCGGCCACGCGCAGTTTTTCCAGTTCGCGGGCCACGGCCTGGCGCACAGTAATCACCTCGCTCCAGAATCCGCGATCAACCGCGCCCTCGGGCAGGGCCGGCAAGGTATACCAGTTTCCCAGGAAGACGGAATCACCGCGTTTTCCCGGCATGTAACGCCAGATTTCCTCGGCGGTGAAAGACAGTACCGGTGCCAGCCAGCGCACCAGTCCCTGCAGGATATGAAACATCGCCGTCTGCGCCGAGCAACGTCCATGGCTGTTCGTGGGCATGGTGTACAGGCGGTCCTTGAGGATATCGAGATAAAAACCGCCCATGTCCACCACGCAGAACTGATGCAGTTTTTGATAAATCATGTGGAACTGGAACTGCTCGTAGGCCTCGAGGACTTCCTTTTGCAGGTCATGGGCCCTTGCCAGCGCCCACTGATCGAGCGGCAGCATGTCCTTCACCGGCAGCAGCGCGGACTCCTCGAAACCGGAAAGATTCGCCAGCAAATAGCGCGTGGTATTGCGGATGCGGCGGTAGGAATCGGCCATGCGCGTAAGGATCTCATCAGAGATGCTCATCTCCGCGCGGTACTCGGTGGCCGCCACCCACAGGCGCAAAATGTCCGCCCCCATGACCTTTATTACCTTTTGCGGCACGATCACATTGCCAAGCGATTTCGACATCTTTCGTCCCTTGGCGTCCACCGTAAAGCCGTGCGTCAGGACACTTTTGTATGGCGCCTTCCCGTGCATCGCCATAGAGGTCAGCAGCGATGACTGGAACCAACCACGGTGCTGGTCCGATCCTTCGAGATACAAATCGGCGGGGAACGGGAGTTCCGGGCGGTGCTCCAGCACGCAACTGTGCGTCACACCGGAATCGAACCAGACGTCAAGCGTGTCGCTGACTTTTTCGTAGTTCCCGGCTTGCGCGCCCAGAAGATCCTGCGATTTCAGATCAAACCAAGCGTCTATTCCCCGTTTTTCCACACACTGGGCAATTTCCTCAATCAGCCGTTCGGTTTCCGGATGCGCCTCGCCCGTCTCCCGGTGCACGAACAGCGGGATCGGCACGCCCCAGGCGCGCTGGCGGGAAATGCACCAGTCCGGGCGATTCTCGATCATACCCTGGATGCGCGCCTGGCCCCATTCCGGAATCCACGCCACACCCACGATGGCCCGCAAGGCCGGTTCGCGCAGGCGGTCCATGCTGATGAACCACTGGGACGTGGCGCGGAAAATGATCGGCGTCTTGTGCCGCCAGCAATGCGGATAACTGTGGTTCAGCGCCTCCACATGCAGCAAAGCCCCGCGTGCTTTAAGAACCTCCACGACATGATCATTGGCCTTGAATACATGCTCGCCGGCAAAGAGTTCCGTGCCGGGCAGAAATTTGCCGTCTTTCCCAACCGGATTGTCCACCGCGAGCCGATAGCGCTCTCCGACAACAAAATCTTCGAGGCCATGTCCCGGTGCTGTGTGCACCGCGCCGGTGCCGGCCTCCGTGGTCACGTGCTCGCCAAGAATGATCGGCACCTCACGCGCGTAGAACGGATGCGTGAGCTTCACTCCTTCTAGGTCTTTCCCGCGGCAATTGGCTACGACTCGATATGTTTCAATTCCATAACGCGCCATCACGTCCTTGACCAGCGGTTCGGCGATCAACAGACGCTCATGCCCCTTCGGCCCGGTGGCTTGCAACAGGACGTACTCCAGGTCCGGGTGCAACGCGACCGCCTGATTGGCCGGCAGCGTCCAGGGGGTCGTGGTCCAGATCACGACTTGCACCGGTCCTTCGCCGGCGTGGCCGGAGGTATGTTCGCAACGCGCGAGGAACGCCGCTGGATCGACCGCAGTGAAACGCACGTCGATGGCGGGCGAGGTCTTGTCCAGGTACTCGACCTCGGCCTCAGCCAGCGCCGAGCCGCAATCGCTGCACCAGTGCACCGGCTTGTGGCCGCGCATGACATGGCCGTTGGCAATCACGCGCCCGAGCGCGCGAATAATATTGGCCTCGAAGGCAAAATCCATGGTCAGATAAGCATTGTCCCAGTCACCGACCACCCCGAGTCGAATGAAATCCTCGCGCTGCCGATCCACCTGCGTGCGTGCGTATTCGCGGCACGCCTGGCGGAAACGGGTTGGCTCGACCTTTTCGCCCGCCTTGCCGATTTTTTTCTCGACCGCATGCTCGATGGGCAGCCCATGGCAGTCCCATCCCGGGACGTAGGGAGCATCAAAACCGCTTAAGGTCCGGGCTTTGACGATGATGTCCTTGAGTATCTTGTTGACCGCATGCCCGATATGGATGTCCCCGTTGGCATACGGCGGACCATCGTGCAGCACATACTTCGGCCGCCCATGCCCTTGATCTCGCAGCTTTCCGTAGAGATTGATCTCCTGCCAATGCTTAAGGACCTCGGGCTCGC
>DATCZH010000127.1:0-9927 GCA_036526015.1 Sulfuricaulis sp. | reverse complement strand
GTCTGGGTATTCCACGGTTTCCTTGGTGTAAGCGTGCATGGCGAACGGCGCAGAATAGGTTTTTTCCGTGCGCGCGCGTAAGGGGATTGCGACCCGATCCAGCAGACTTAACTCCACATTGGAATAGACCGGTTCACCCGGAGCCTGCCGGTTCTGCAACGGCCGGTAATGGATGGAATCCATCAGACCGATCACTACGTAGGCACTCAAGATGACCAGCGAGGCCATGGCCAGAGGACGGCGCGCCACTTGGCGCCACGGTACACGCAAATGCTCGTGGCGCAAGGTATAAATGGCAAACGCCAGGACGAACCCCATCAATACAAAAATTAGGATGTCGGTCCACAATATTTCGATCTGGAATGGCATTTAGTCACTCGAGGCGCACGCGCGGATCCACCAGCGTGTACGTAATGTCAGTAAGAATAAGGCCCACGATGTACAGCACCGATCCCAGGAACACCATGGCGCGTACAATGGCAAAGTCCTGCGAATGAATGGCATCGATGGTGTAACTGCCTAAACCAGGAACAGAGAAGAAGGATTCAAGAATGAGGCTTCCGGTGAAAAGCAGTGGTATGACTACCACCACACCGGTAAGAATCGGGATCATCGCGTTCTTGAGCACATGGCGGAACAGCACGCGCAGCTCGGACAATCCCTTGGCGCGCGCGGTGCGTACATAATCCTTGTTGATTTCCTCCAGAAAAAACGTGCGGTACAGCCGCGTGCTGGCGCCGATCCCTCCCACCACTCCGACAATGACAGGAAGAATCAGGAATTTGATGGCCTCCCAGCCCACGTCATAACCCGAGATCGGCACCAGCCGCAGCAGCATGCTGATGAGATATTGTCCGCCGATGACATAGAAAAGCGACGAAATGGACATCATGATCACACATAAGACCACGCCGGAAGTATCGAGATAGGACCCCCGAAAAAATGCCAGCAGCATGGCAAAGGTAATGTGCACAAAAATGCCAACCAGAAAAATAGGCAAGGCGATCGCCAAACTCGGCCACATGCGTTGGTAAATGTCATATTTGATGTCCCTACCCTGATCGGATCGGCCAAACTCGAAAGCGAAGAGACTCAGGGAATGGTGGTAAAAAATAGTGTCGGTCAGCTTTTCCATTCCGGTTTTGTTGGCGTTGTAAAGCAACGGTTTGTCGTAACCGCGGTCTTGCTTCCACTTGACGATGGCCTCGGGCGTAACGCGCTTAACGCCCAGATGAAGACGTGCCATGTCATCCGGGCTGTTGACGAAGAAGAACAACGCGAAGGTAAGCAGATTCACCCCAATCAGGATTGGGATGGCGTAGGCGACGCGGCGGATGATGTAGCCGATCACCAGCGCGCCGCCTTCGAAAGATCATACTGAACCGCGGCATCGACTTGTCGGCATCCTGCGCCAATTCGCCGGTCGCATCCCCAAGCTTTGCTTGGGGCCCCTGCACTGCAGTTCATGTCGCTACTCCCCGTTCACGTCGGCGGTAAGCCACCACCGCCGGCACCGCACCTGCCACCAGCACCCCCAGCACCAAGGCCACGGGCCAGGCCACCGGGCGGTTCCAGGCCGCGCGCCGCTCGGCGCGTTCAACGGGGTCAAGACGACTGTATTTAAGCGTGTTGTTCGCCATATTGTGGGGTTTGGTGTTGGACATCCAGGCATGCTCGAGCAAAAATTGCTTGGGATGCATGCCCCAAATCCAGGGCGCATCTCGCCGGGCAATATCGATCATCTGGTCAATTATTTCCGCCCGTTCGGGGGTGTTCTCCATATTTTTCATGCGCTCGAACAGGCGGTTGAATGCCGGATTGTCGTAGTTTGAGGCATTCTCACCATTTTCCCCCACTTTCTTGTTCGGCCCGTAGAGCAAAAAAAGGAAATTTTCCGGGTCAGGATAATCTGCATTCCATCCCCAGTCGAAGATCTGCGCATCGCCCTTGCGCATCTTTTCCTGGAAGCGGTTGTAGTCGGTGGCGCGCACCACCAGTTGGATACCGAGTTTCTTGAATTGCTTGAGCATCCAATCAAGTTGCGCCTTGCGTTCCGGGCCAATGGCCGGTGTTTCGTAATTGATCGACAGTGAATTGCCGGTCGAAGTATTCACACCGTCCGGGTACCCCGCCTCTTTTAGCAACTCGCGTGCATATTCAATGGATTTGCGCCGAGGTTTGTTGTTAACCCAATCGTAAACATACGGATTGATGCCGGCCTGTCCCTCGCGATAACCGAAGATGCCCGGTGCCAACGGCCCCTGCGCGGCAATCCCACGGCCGTTTTCGAAGATGGCAATCTGCTCCTCGAAATCCACGGCGATCGATATGGCGCGGCGCAGCTTGCGAGCCCGCTCGGTATAACCTCCAACCACCGGGTCCAGCATGTTGAAGCCAAGGTAATACGTCGAGGCAGCAACGCTAGTCAGCAACCGAATGCCTTTTTCCTTCATCGAATCGCTGACATCGGTATCGCCCTCGCCGGTGAAGCGGATCGCCTGATCAAAACCCTCTGGCTGCACGCCGGATCGGTCGTAGTAGCCTTGTAGAAATTTGTTCCAGCGTGGAATACTTTCCTTGTCGAGGCTGAAGATAACCTTATCGATGAAGGGTAGGTGCTTGCCGGCATCCCGCAACAATCCGGCCGGGCCGTCACCCGGTTCGCCCTCCGCGGGATATAATTCCTCGTGATAATAGGGATTGCGCTCCAGCACCATCTGGCGGTTGGGATTGTTGACGGTGAGCATGTAGGCGCCACTGCCGACGGGGTACCAATCGAGCGTGATATTCTTTTCCGCCATGCCGGGCTGCGAGAAAAACCGATCCACCTCCGGCGCCATCGGGGCGAAAAATGGCATCGCCATCCAGTAAAGCAATTGCGGGTATTTACCATGCAACTTCACCCGATAGGTGTACCGGTTGACTACTTCCGCCCCGGCCAGCGGGTATTTCGACAGATCGAGATAAACCCCCGAATCGCGTCCCGCGGCGATTTCATCGTAGGCCTTCTTCAAGGTCGCCGCGTAATTTTTCATCCCCACGATGTAATCGTTCATGACGCTCAAGATCGGGGAATGCAGCTTGGGATGCGCCAGGCGTTTGATCTGGTACACGTAGTCGGCGGCGACCAGCTCACGTGTGCCGGTCTGGGGGAAATCACCAATGGCGCGCATCCTCTCGATATCTTTCGGGCTCAACTCAAGATAAAGATATCGGCCATCGGCATCGCGTGCGAAGGCCGGATGTGGTTGATAAAGAATGCCGGGGCGAACCTGGATCTCATAGACGCTAAAGGCGATCGTCGCGGGAGATGCATCGCGCGGCAGTCGGCGGCCTTGTTTATCGAGATAGACGGGTGTGGGGACGGATTCCGCCGTGAGAGGGATCAGGGTGTACGGCCGCTTCAGATAGTGATATTGAAACGGCGGCTCATAGATCTGCGCGATGAAGAGATATTCATTGGAACTGTAGGAGCGCGCGGGATCGAAGGTTTTGGGACGCTCGCGAAAGGCGGAATAGAGGATATTTTTTCCGGCATCCTCCTCCGGATAGGGATTGTTCCAGGAAGCCGTCACGTCGCTGAAAAAAAAGAGAGACATGGTCAGCAAAAGGATGTGCGTCGCGTCGGGGCGTTTCATGCTTCCTGGCTGCTTCCTCCCACCATGTCCATTGTGTCGGAAAAGAGTGCCGACGGCGACACCAATATATCAAATTCCTGCACCGTCTCCCTCTTCCCGCGAACGTGAATTTTCGATACTGTAGCGGCAAATAGTTACAGGATGCGCACGATATCGGCAAGGCTCATCCTGATTTGAACCAATAAGCCGGTGGAGAACGTTTATGAATGACAAGACGAGCGAAGTAGGGCTACGTTTAATAAGGCAAGACAAGCGAGCGCCGCGAGAAGGGCTACTTTAATGGGATTTCTGGCAGGCAAGCGGGCGCTGATTGTGGGCGTGGCGGGTGATCGGTCTATCGCCTGGGGAATCGCCAAGGCCATACACCGGGAAGGCGCTGAGGTTGCCTACACCTATCAGAACGAAAAATTGCGGGAACGGGTCGCGAAACTCGCGGCCCAGACCAAGTCCGACATCCTGATTCCCTGTGATGTATCGAGCGACGAACAGATTGAGGCCGTGTTCTCCCACCTGGATGATTTCTGGGATGGATTGGATATTATCGTGCACTCCGTTGCCTTCGCCTTGCGCGAACAGTTGTCCGGAAACTTCGTGGACGTCACGACGCGCGAGGGTTTCCGAGTTGCGCATGAAATCAGCTCCTTCAGCCTCACGGCGCTGGCCAAGGCCGGCCGGGCCATGATGCAAGGTCGCCAAGGCTCACTGCTGACGCTGACTTACATCGGTGCGGATCGCTCCGTACCGAACTACAACGTCATGGGGCTCGCGAAGGCCAGTCTCGAAGCTAACGTGCGTTACCTGGCGCAGGCGCTCGGTCCGGAGGGAATCCGCGTCAACGCGATTTCCGCCGGCCCGATCCGGACACTCGCCGCGGCCGGGATCACTGATTTCAAGAAACTATTGGACTACAACGACAAAATGGCGCCCCTCGGACGCGGCGTGACCATCGACGAAGTGGGAAACGTGGCGGCGTTTTTGTGCTCGGATCTCGCCTCCGGTATCACGGGAGAGATCACTTACGTGGATGGCGGCTTCAATACTATTGCCATCGGACTTGACTACAGCAAGCTGCTGGAATAATACCGATCAAAGCTGATCGGAATAGATCTTGATGTCCGCGTTCTGCCGCAATCCCGACCGGTAGTTCGTGAAATACTCATTACCACGTCGTGCCTCAAGCATCTCGCGAATCTTTTTCTCCAGATCAGCACTCTGTTTCAACGTGGCGTCGCGTACTCGACTCAGCGCCATCAGCGCATAACCCCGTTTGTCCAGGTCAACCAGGTCATAAACCGGTTTATCACCTTCGGGACGCGTCAAACGGAAGGCATGATCTACGAGACGAGAATCCACCCCAGCGGTTTCCTGGCGAGAAATCATTTTCGGCGGCTGCCATTTCAAACCGCGTTTTGCAGCAATGGTATTGAGTGATTCCCCGGCATGAGCTTCGCGCAATACTTCTTCACCGATCATGCGGGACTGCTGCTGCGCTCGCTCCTGCTTCAGCAGAAGCTCGATTTGCGAACGCACTTCCGTAAGCGGTTTACGGCCGGCGGGACGACGATCAGCCACACGTATGGCCACCAATGTATCGGCGCTGATATCGATGGCATCACTATTGCGCGTCTGGCTCAGCACATCCGGCTCGAAAGCGGCCTCCACGACTTTAGGGTTCGCGGCGATTCCGGTCCCACCGGCATGGGTAAACCAGTCGCTCTTCAGGATCTCAAGTCCGAGTGCCTTCGCGGCCGGGACAAGACTATCTGGCTGCTCGTAAACAAGATTACGTAACTTCTCCGTTTTGTCGAAAAATACTTCCTCGCCCTTCCGACGACGGATGATATCAACCATCTCTTTTCGAACCTCGGCAAGCGGTTTACGTTTTTCCGGTGTGTGCGCCGTAAGTTTGATCACGTGATATCCATAGGAGCTGCGTACGGGTGGACTGACTTCACCCGGCTTCAACGCGAATACCGCGTTCTCGAGCTCTTTGGGCAACACACCACGACGGATTTCACCCAGATCGCCACCCTGTGGCGCCGTCGCGGTGTCCTCGGAATGTTTCTTGGCCAAGCCGGCGAAATCTGAACCACTTCGGGCCTGTTTGGCGATTTCCTGTATTTTTCTGAAAGCTTCTTTGGTCTTTTCTTCACTTGCCTGTGTAGGCAGGGTTATCAGGATATGGCTGGCGTGGCGTTTTTCAAGAGTCACGTAGCGGGCTGCCTCTTCTGCATAGACCCTGTTCAGCTCCTCATCCGTGGGTTGATAATTCTGATTCTGGTCGGCAGCGGAAAGGCGCAGGTACTCTATACGCACTTGTTCCGGAAACTGAAACATCTCGGTATGTGCTGAGTAGTAGTGTTCGATGTCAGCCGGAGTGGGCGTTACTTTTGCCATCAGGGACTCCGTGCTGATCACAACGTATGCGACTTCCCGCTCTTGTGACAACAGGCGCGTGATTTCAGCAATTTCGGATTGAGTAATGATTCTGCTTTCACTGATGCCGGCCTGAAGATGGGAAACGAGTATTTCATCGCGCACCCTGGCTTCAAACAATTTCGGGTTCAATCCATCCCGACGCAGCAAGGCTTCGTACAGGCTCGCGTCGAATTTCCCTTCACGCTGAAAATCGGGCTGATTCCGTATGATTTCGGCCAGTTGCGCATTGCCAACACGATAACCCTGAAGCTCGGCATCCCGAATAATCAGCGCCTGGTCAATCATATTGTTCAGAATTGACTGCTTGAATTGTGGATTATTGAGGGTTTTCGGATCCACCCTTCCGCGCAACTTATCGATTTCATTGCGGTAATCATTCTGGGTGATATCCATGCCATTGACTTTGGCGATATTGATCTGCCCCCCGGAATCAAAATAGGAGTTGACGCCCCAGAGTGCAAACGGAACGGCAATCAGAACGATAATAAAAGTGGCGATGATTCCCTGGGTTTTTTCACGGATGGCGGTAAGCATGAGGCGGCTACTTTACTGGGGGCTCCTTATGAGCATCAAATCGGATGAGAAGATTATTCAATAAACGAAAGGGCGAGGTATGAGCCTCGCCCGGCATGCATAATAATGGCGGAGCGGACGGGACTCGAACCCGCGACCCCCGGCGTGACAGGCCGGTATTCTAACCAACTGAACTACCGCTCCTGGTCTCTTGGTGGGTGCTGAGGGGCTCGAACCCCCGACATTCGCCTTGTAAGGGCGACGCTCTACCAGCTGAGCTAAGCACCCGGAGGCGAAACGAACCCCCCAAAGGGGCGGCTAGTTTAAGGCATCCTTCAGGCCTTTGCCAGACTTGAATTTGGGCGCCTTCGAGGCCGGGATGGTAATCAACTCACCGGTGCGCGGATTGCGTCCGGTGCGGGCAGACCGGTTACTGACAGAAAATGTTCCAAAACCGGAAAGTGTCACGGAATCACCATCGCGCAACGTATTGGCGATGGTGTCCAGTACCGCCTCAACGGCGCGAGCGGCGGAGGCCTTGTTGAGTTCAGTAGATACAGCAACTCTATCGATCAGATCGGTTTTATTCACGTTAGCTCCTTGCAGTTGTGGTGAACAGGTACCCGAAAAGCCAATGCTGCTGAGACCAAACGGCACGCCAGAAAAAAACCAAGACGCGTCGCAGGTTTTATACAAGTGTGGAAAATCGTTGTCAAGAAAGATATACACGGCGCGGTTTATCAAAACATCGCGCTGTGCACTTCTCAGACAAAAGGAACATCTCCCTCAGATGAGGGAAATCATGCCGCCTCGGCGTCCTCGACGTCAGTGTGTTCGAACAGGCTTAGTGGCGTCGTGCGGTTCAGGAGGCTTGGCGGCCTCCGCGAGCTCCGACTCATCCAGCGGCTCGGGAATATGCTCAAGCGCCGCTTCTAAAACCTGATCAATCCATCTTACCGGACGGATATCCAGACTGTCACGGATGTTTTTCGGTATTTCCGTGAGGTCCTTGCGGTTCTCCTCCGGGATCAATACCACTTTAAGATTGCCGCGATGGGCCGCAAGCAGCTTCTCCTTGAGACCGCCAATGGGGAGGACTTCCCCACGCAGCGTGATCTCGCCTGTCATGGCCACCTCGGCGCGAACCGGAATTTTGGTTAGTGCCGAAACCATGGCAGTGCACATGGCAATGCCTGCGCTCGGACCGTCTTTGGGCGTAGCGCCCTCAGGAACATGTACATGAAAATCATGCTTCTGGTAGAAATCCGGCATGATACCCAATTTGATCGCGCGTGAACGCACGACGCTCATGGCCGCCTGGATGGATTCCTGCATGACATCCCCGAGCTTACCGGTGATGGTGAGCTTGCCCTTCCCGGGGACAATGGTCGACTCGATGGTGAGCAATTCACCGCCGACTTCGGTCCATGCCAGACCCGTGACCTGGCCGATCTGATTGCTCTGCTCAGCGGTGCCATACCGGAAGCGCCGCACGCCAAGATACTTTTCCAGGCCTTTGGGTGTAACGGAAACCGCTTTTTCCGCCTTGTCCTTTTGGAGCAGCAGATACTTAGTGACCTTGCGGCAGATCTTGGCGATCTCACGCTCAAGATTTCGCACGCCGGCTTCACGCGTGTAGTAACGGACAATGTCGCGGATCGTCTTTTCTGACAAATGCAGTTCTTTATCCTTGAGTCCGTTGTTTTTGAGTTGCTTAGGAATAAGGTAGCGAATGGCGATGTTCACCTTCTCGTCCTCGGTATAGCCCGAAAGACGAATGACCTCCATGCGATCCAGCAAGGGGGGCGGAATATTCAATGTGTTGGCGGTGGCCACAAACATAACATCCGACAGGTCGTAATCGACCTCAAGATAATGATCGTTGAACGCATGGTTCTGTTCAGGATCCAGAACCTCCAGCAACGCGGAGGAAGGATCGCCACGAAAATCCATGGCCATTTTGTCAACTTCGTCCAACATGAAAAGCGGATTGCGAACCTTTACTTTAGAAAGGTTCTGAATAATCTTTCCCGGTAGGGAGCCAATGTAGGTACGGCGATGACCGCGGATTTCAGCCTCGTCACGCACACCACCGAGCGACATGCGCACGAACTTGCGGTTTGTGGCGCGTGCGATTGACTGACCGAGAGAGGTTTTGCCAACACCCGGCGGGCCGACCAGACAGAGAATCGGGCCTTTGAGTTTTACCACGCGCTGCTGCACCGCAAGATATTCAAGAATGCGTTCCTTGACCTTATCGAGGCCATAGTGATCCGCTTCCAGAATTTCCTCGGCCTTGCTGAGATCTTTCTGAATCTTGCTGCGCTTCTTCCACGGGACATTCACGAGCCAGTCAATGTAATTACGCACGACGGTGGCTTCGGCCGACATGGGTGACATCATTTTCAGTTTCTTCAATTCAGACTCGGCCTTCTCGCGGGCCTCTTTGCTCATGCCTGCCTTTTCAATCTTCTTCGCCAATTCCTCGGCCTCGTTCGGCCCATCTTCGAGCTCGCCCAATTCCTTTTGGATCGCCTTCATTTGCTCGTTGAGATAATACTCACGCTGACTCTTCTCCATCTGGCGCTTGACGCGGCCGCGAATACGCTTCTCGACCTGTAACAGATCGATTTCACTCTCGAGTACGGCAAGTATTTTTTCCAGGCGCTCACGCACATCCTGAACCTCCAGGATCTGCTGCTTGTCTTCGATTTTGAGCGACAGATGTGCCGCCACAGTATCCGCGAGACGGCTCGGGTCATCGATGCCCGCCAGCGAGGTGAGAATCTCAGGAGGAATTTTCATGTTGAGCTTGACGTACTGGTCAAACTCATTCAGCACTGAACGCATGAGCGCCTCGCCTTCCTTATCTGTGAGCGGCAGGGCTTCGAGCAACGCGACTTGGGCGGAGAAGTAATCTTCCGTTTCCAGATATTGTTGCAACACCGCGCGGCGTTCGCCTTCTACCAGCACTTTGACGGTCCCGTCGGGCAGTTTCAGTAGTTGCAAGATGCTGGCAATGGTGCCGATGATGTGGATGTTATCGGTCGTCGGATCATCGTCAGAGGCGCTTTTCTGAGCAACCAGCATGATCTGCTTTCCGGATTCCATGGCCTGTTCCAGGGCGCGAATGGATTTTCGCCGGCCGACGAACAAAGGAATGACCATGTGCGGGAAGACGACGACGTCGCGCAACGGAAGAACCGGAAGGTTTGTCTCCGATCCAGATACAATCACGGCTCGTTTGGTTTCTGGCATTAGTGCTTTAATCACTATTGTGGTGAATTACATCAAGTTTGGGGGCTAAATGCCCTGATTTCAATGTTTCACGGGATAT
>DATCZH010000126.1:0-9447 GCA_036526015.1 Sulfuricaulis sp. | reverse complement strand
GCATGATGGCACAGCTTGTCCTGCCTTTGAAGAGCGGAACAGGTTTTCATGAGCGTATCCGGCCAGTGGACTCTGCACAAATGAACATCCATATTCTGGGCGCCTGTGGTGGTCTCGGAACGCAATCGTGAATGATGTCATTGCAGGTTGATCAAGATATCCTAATCAATGCCAATTCCGGGGTGGTGACTTTATGTTGGCGGAATTGCGATCCATCGATCACGCAACCATCGCGGGCAAGTATTTGAGCTGTATGATAATTAATCGTTATGTTTGATAACCTAAGCGAAAGATTGCAAATCACCCTCAAGCGCCTGCGTGGGCAAGGGCGACTTACCGAGGAAAACACGCGCGAAGCCCTGCGTGATGTACGCATGGCGCTGCTCGAGGCCGACGTGGCCTTGCCGGTGGTAAAAAACTTCATCAGTCACGTGCAGGTCAAAGCCACCGGCCGCGAAGTCATTACGAGCCTGACTCCCGGTCAGGCACTGATCAAGATTGTTTATGATGAATTAGTAGCGCTCATGGGCGTGGCCAACGAGAAACTTGACCTTGCCGCCCGCCCACCCGTGGTCATGCTCGTGGCAGGCCTCCAAGGTTCTGGAAAAACCACCACCGTCGCCAAGCTCGCGCGTTTTCTGCGCGAACGCGAGAAAAAAACCGTCATGGTGACAAGTACGGACGTTTATCGTCCGGCAGCCATTGAACAGTTGCAGAAACTGGCCACGGCCGTGCACGTGGAGTTTTTCCTCACCCATCTCGAGCAGAAGCCGGTGGACATTGCGCGATTGGCCGTGGAAGAGGCGCGCAAACGACTAATAGACGTACTGATTGTCGACAGCGCCGGACGCCTGCATGTGGACGAGCCCATGATGCAGGAAATCCGTGCCGTGCATGCCGCCCTGCAACCGGTGGAAACGCTATTCGTGGTGGACAGCATGACCGGGCAGGATGCGGTGAATACGGCCAAGGCCTTCAATGACGCGCTGCCGCTGACCGGTGTCATCCTCACAAAGACCGATGGCGATGCGCGCGGTGGAGCGACGCTGTCGATCCGCCAGGTGACCGGCAAGCCCGTCAAGTTCCTGGGCGTGGGAGAGAAGCCGGATGCGCTGGAGGCGTTCCATCCGGATCGTGTGGCTGCACGTATTCTCGGCATGGGCGACGTGCTGGGATTGGTGGAGCAGGCGAGTCAGGCCGCTGACCGGGAGAAGGCGCAGGAATTTTCCCAGAAACTTACCAAAGGCAAGGGCTTCGATCTCGTGGATTTCCGCGACCAGCTATTGCAGATGGAAAAGATGGGCGGGCTGACCAGCTTGATGGAGAAGTTGCCGGGGATGGGTCATGTCAGCGAGGCGACCCGGTCGCAGTTCGATGATCGGCAGACACGGCGCCTCGTGGCCATCATCAATTCCATGACACCGCAGGAACGCCGCCACCCGGACACGATCCGTGGTTCGCGCAAGCGCCGCATCGCCGCCGGGTCGGGCACCCAAGTGCAGGAAGTCAACCGGCTGTTGAAGCAATTCGATCAGATGCAGAAAATGATGAAACGAATGGGGAAAGGTGGATTCCAGAAAATGCTGCGTGACGTCAAGGGCCGTTTGCCGGGATTTCCCGGTTGATATTTTTCAGAGTCACCCGAAACATCGTTTATTTCTTAATGTAGTAGCAAGTGTTAACAAATTCGGATTCTGGGCGTATAGTTCCTGAACAATCAGGAAACAGGTAAATAACAGGATCAGCAAAATGGAACAACAAAAAGGCAAAACTCACCGCCGTCCCCGGACCGCGGAACGCCGCGCTGGCACGCAGGACATGGTGCAGAGGCTCATTGCGGAACGAACGGAGATGCTCGCACTGTATTGCAAGCTGGGTGGACTCGAGCCCTACAACATGAAAGGCAAGATCTCGCGCACCAAACCGGCCCAAGATCAGCTTCAGCAATTCTGCCAGGTGCTGGTTGACTATATCGCCGCCGGGCATTTCAGCCTGTATGAACGTATCGTCAACGGAACCGAGCGCCGCCAACAGCTGTCATCTCTGGCCGAACAACTTTATCCACAGATCGCCGACACCACTGAGGCAGCGCTGGATTTCAACGACAAATACGATTGCGGTGATCACTGTGAAATCACCGCAAGTTTCCCTGACGACCTGTCGAAACTGGGTGAAAAGCTGGCGTCCCGTATCGAGGTGGAAGACAGAATGATCCAGCACCTCGCGGTCAGCCGCCGGTCTTCTTAGCTCCCTGTCCGCGACATGAAGCGAACGATCTTCCGGGGTTGTTCGCGGAACTCATGCCTTTCCGGTTGACGCGCGATGTCGTCGCGGATCGCATCCTTCAATCCCTCGTCACTGATTCTTTCCCGAAGCATGGGCCGCAACTCGATCTTGCCGTCCTGACCGAGACATAAATACAACGTCCCCTCGGCGGACAGGCGCACACAGTTGCAGGTCTCGCAGAAGTGGCGTGAGATCGGCGTGATGAAGCCAATAAAAGCCGCGTCCCAACCACCTGCACGTAGCGCGCGGGACCGCTGTCGGGCATGATCGCCGGCACCAGCACGTTTTGGAACGCAGTGGTCGCTGCGATCCATGGTTGGATATCAGGTCAGAAAATCGACGGCGTTCAACGCCTGACCATTTACGCCATGACTCTCGGGTCCCAGCAGATAAAGATAGGCGGGCATGATGGATTCCGGCAACAACAAGGTCTCCTGGTTTTCACCCGGATAGAGCCGCGAACGTTGCGCGGTGCGGACCTTGCCGGGGTCAAGACTGTTACAGCGCAGGCGCCCCTCTGATTCGTGTTCGGCAGCCAGAATTTGCATCAAACCTTCCAGGGAAAATGCAGAAACGCCATAAGCCCCC
The DNA here is from genome assembly GCA_036526015.1 of Sulfuricaulis sp. GTDB lineage: Bacteria > Pseudomonadota > Gammaproteobacteria > Acidiferrobacterales > Sulfurifustaceae > Sulfuricaulis. The sequence continues at coordinate 6,573 of DATCZH010000126.1, read as the reverse complement.
CAGTAGGCGCGGCCCTTCCGTCCGACGTCTGCGCTGGTGAATACGATGGAGGCATCTTCCGATTTGTGCAGCAGCGGCAGACAGGCACGCGTGAGCAGCCAAGGAGCATGCAGGTTGACTTGCAGCACGCGGTACCACATCTCCGGGGTGTAGTGCTCCAGCGGCGTCAGCGTGCCGGTTTCGGCGGCATTATGCAGCAAGCCGTCAAGTGAGCTGAATTCCTTCTCGAGGGTAGCGGCCACTTGCTCGTAATGCGACGTTGTGGCCGTGGCGAGATCAAGCGGCAGAATGGCGGGTAACGGTGAACCCTGGTGTTCGATCTCGTCATAGACTTTTTCCAGTTTTTTTGTAGTACGGCCAAGTAGAATGACGTTGGCCCCATGATGCGCACAGGCCAACGCCGCGACGCGTCCAATGCCATCGCCAGCGCCGGTGATCAGGATATGGCGCCCTGCCAGCAGGTTGGGCGCAGCGGTATAACGTGGCATCGCGCAGTCGTCGGTGGATGATGGAGTGATTATGGGTATGTAATCCCTGCAACGATTGTAACCCAGATACTTCTGGGGCGCAGTGGCCAAGCCCCGCACAACTGTTTTATTATTGATGAAACTAAAATGGAGAGGACAGCATGAAAAAGTTTTTTATCGGACTCGTCATCGGCCTGATTGTCGCTTTTCCGCTCGGCATTAATTTTGGCAAGGACAAGCCGTTGCTGAGCAACCCGTTTGCTGCCAAGCCGGATATTGCCGAGCGCGTCAAGGAGCGCACGGGTGAGCTGCTCAAGGACACCAAGGAAGTGATCCACGATGCCACCAAGCCAGTAAAGGAAAAACTGGAAAAGTAACACTATCTGTCGTGGGCGCAGTAGCCGCAACGAACTAAGTTACTTTGGTGTTTTCACCGCGATTATGGAAATCTCTCCTTCAGAAACGAGCGGCTGAGCCCCGCGAGAACGACCTTAGGCAAAAGTGGTCTTGCCATCATCGTTGACACAGATGCGATTACGCCCGGCATTTTTTGCCAGATATAGGCGGCTGTCCGCCACCCGCAACAGCTGATCGATGCTCTCCGCCGGGTCCACGCCGAACGAGGCGATGCCGATGCTCGCGGTCATCGGATGGATCTTGTCGCCGATGATAAACTGCTCACGCTCGATGGTGGAGCGGATGCGTTCCGCCAGTACCGCTGTCCCAAGGCGGTTGGTATCCGGTAGCAACATGGCAAACTCCTCTCCGCCGACGCGCGCCACCGTATCCTCGGTGCGTGACAATTCCATCAGGATGTCAGCTACCACGATGAGAGCCTCGTCGCCCACTGAGTGGCCGAAGGTATCGTTGATTGCCTTGAAGTGGTCGATATCCAGCAGGATCACCGACAGATCTGACATGTAGCGCCGCGCCATCGCCAGTGCTTTGGCGCCGGCCTCGAAGAAGGCGCGCCGGTTTTTGAGCTTGGTCAGCGAATCGGTGGTGGCCTGTTCCGCCAGCGCTTTCTTGCTCGCTTCCAGCTCGCGGATGGTGCGCGCGAGCCGGTAATGCACGTTCACGCGTGCCACCAGCTCCATTTCGTCAATCGGCTTGTTGATGAAATCGTTGGCCCCGTTGAGGAAGGCCAGATTGCGGTCGACGTTGTCCTCGCCCGTGGTCATGACGACAACCGGCATATTCTTATGGCGCGCTTCTTCGCTTTTGCGGATTTTCACCAGCAGCTGGTGCCCGGTCATGTTCGGCATATTGACGTCGGTGATGACGAGCGAGATGTTCGGGTTTTGCTTAAGTGTGTCCCACGCCAATTGACCATCTTTCACGTGCAGCAGGCGATAGGTTCCGCCGAGATATTTGGAGAGCAATGCCGCGGTGGTCTGAGAGTCCTCGACCAGCAGGATCAGCGGCAGCGGGTCGAGTTTCTTGGTCTGTTTGGGGTTCACGGTATTTCGCGGCCAGAACCGCCGAGATATCAGGGGTCTTACAAAATATAGCACCTCACAGACCCCCGTTTTTGCCGTAAAACTAGACTGGTTCCACGTCCCTCACCGCCTTTTCGATGCGCTCGGGCTCGGTCAGCGCCTTGTCGCCGCCTACGCCCATCTCCGAGAATTTGCGCGCCCCCGGGAGCAGTTTGGCCTCGAAGGAGCCGACGGCCTTGTTGTAATCCCCCACGGTGCTGTTCAGGCTGCGCCCGAGCTTCATGAGGTGCTCACTGAAGGTCATGAGCCGGCTATACAATTCCTCTCCCACGTCGCGGATACGTTCGGCATTTTCCGCGAGGTTTTCCTGGCGCCAGCCATAGGCCACGGCGCGCAGCAGGGCCACGAAACTGGTCGGCGTGGTGAGAATTACTTTCTGTTTCAAGGCATCTTCCAGCAGGCTACGATCCATGTCGAGCGCAGCACCCAGAAACTGGTCGCCGGGAATGAACAGAATCACGAAGTCCGGGGCGTTTCTGAATTGCGTCCAATAGGACTTGCTTGATAATTCACGGACGCGCTCGCGTACCTTGCGCGCGTGGTGCTCAAGACTGCGGCGGCGCGTTTCGTCGTCGGTGGCCTCTACTGCGCTGAGATAGGCATCGAGCGGGGTCTTAACGTCCACCACGATCTCGCGCCCGCCGGGCATGCGCACGATCATGTCAGGGCGCATGCGGCCTTCCTCGGTGTTGAGATGTTCTTGTTCGTAGAAATCGCAGTGCTCCACCATGCCGGCGAGTTCCGCCAGGCGCTTCAAAGTCAACTCACCCCACTGGCCGCGCACTTCCGGCCGGCGCAGCGCTTGCACCAAGTTGCGCGTCTCGCCCTGCAGCAGTTGCTGCGTCTGGGCCATGGTTTCGAGGTGTTTCGAGAGCGAGCCGTAGGCTTCTTTTCGTTCGTGCTCCATTAGGCGTATCTGCTGCTCGGTCTTTTCCAGTGCCTCGCGCACGGGCTTGATCAGGTTTTCTACCGCTTTTTCCTTCATTTCCAGATCGCCCTTGGCCTGCACGTGGAACGATTTCAGTGTCTCTTGCGCCAGTTGCAGGAAGGCCTGGTTATTCTCTTGCAACGCGCGATGGGAGAGAGCGACGAAGGTTTGTTCGAGGCCAGCAAGCTTTTCCTGCGCCGCTTTGCGCTCCCATTCGAGTATGGTGGCAAGTTCTGTCAAGCGCCGCTGGGCACGCAGATGCGCGACGTACCAGCCGAGGACCACCGCTAGCAGGACCACGATACTGACAATAATAAACGTGACAGTGTCACTCATGGCGTTTTACCCAGTCGAGGATATCGACTGGCGCGCGGACCAAACCGTCTGCGCCCCAGCGTTCCGGGGTTTCATGGCCGTTAATGTAACCGAACAGCGCGACGAGGGTCTTCATGCCTGCCTGTTTGCCGGCTTGAATGTCACGCTCGGCATCGCCCACGTACAAGCATTCCTCCGGACGGCTGCCGGCGGCGGCGCAAGCATATAGCATGGGATCTGGATGGGGCTTGCGGTTGGGAACCGTGTCACCGCTGACCACGCAAACGGGTGCAGGATCGGGCCGCAGCTGCGCCACCAGTGGGTCGGTCAGGAAGGCCGGCTTGTTGGTGACGATGCCCCACTTGATGTTTTGATGTTTAAGTGTTTGCAGTAGCAGCGGGATGCCATCGAACAGGCGCGTGTGCTGGCAGATATTTCCGGCATAGAGTTCGAGGAAGCGCTTGCGCAGCCGCTCGAACTCACCGCCAATGTCAATACCGAAGCCGAGTTTGACCAGCGCGGTCGCCCCGTGCGACACCTCGGGGCGGATGGTCGCGTAGGGCATCATGGGTTTTCCTTCCTCGGCCAGCAGTGCATTCAGCGCCTGCGCCAGGTCGGGCGCGGTATCGGCCAGTGTTCCGTCGAGATCAAACAGAACCGTGCGAATCTTAGAAGTCATATTCGTTAAATCCTCTCCTTCTGAAAGAGGGAAAGGGCAGGGGTGAGGGAGAATATTTACTCTTCACCGCGCGTGGTATAGGCGATGTAGTTGACGTCCACCCCGCGCGCCAGCCAGAAACGGCGCGTGAGCGGGTTGTAATGCATGCCGATGAACTCTTGCACTGACAGACCTGCCTGCCGCGTCCACTGTTCGAGTTCCGAGGGCTTGATGAATTTCATGTACTCGTGTGTGCCCTTCGGCAGCAGCTTCAGCACATACTCGGCGCCAACGATCGCGAACAGCCACGCCTTGGGGTTTCGGTTAATGGTGGAGAAGAATACTTTGCCGCCGGGCTTCACCAGTTGTGCGCAGGCCGCGACCGTGGAGGAGGGTTCGGGGACATGCTCCAGCATTTCCATGCAGGTCACGACGTCGAAGGATTCCGGCCGCTCGCGCGCCATGTCCTCGGCGCTGACCTTGCGGTACTCGACCTGCTGCCCGGATTCTTTCAGGTGCAGCTTGGCGACGGCCAGTGGAGCATCGCCAAGATCGATACCGGTGACGCTGGCGCCATGCGCCGCCATGCTCTCCGAGAGGATGCCGCCGCCGCAGCCGATGTCGAGCACGGTTTTGCCCCGCAGGCCGACGCGATCGTTTATATAGTTAAGGCGCAGCGGGTTGATGTCATGCAGCGGCTTGAACTCGCTGTGCGGGTCCCACCAGCGCGCGGCCAGCGCTTCGAACTTGGCGATTTCCTCGGGATCGAAGTTTTGGGCAGTGGTGGGCATGGTTCTCGCGTCGTGAAAGGCTTGCCTTTAATGGGCTTTCCGGTCGGCAGCACTGATTTTACCATGCCATGCGATGGCCTTCTCCCGCAGCTTTTCCTCACTCATCCCGGTAAGCTGATACTTCGCCAGCAGGTGTTTGCCATTAACCCATACATCCGAGACTTGGTTGCGTGTGGTGGCATAGACAATCTGCGACACTGGATCGTATACCGGCTGGCTGGAAATGGCGGATAAATCAATCGCGGCGATGTCTGCGGCCTTCCCGGCGGTGAGCGAGCCGGTGCGGGACTCGATACCGAGTGCCTTGGCGCCGTTCAACGTGGCCATGCGCAGCGCCGTGCGCGCCGGGATGGCGGTGGCATCACCGCTCGCGCCCTTGGCGAGCAAGGCGGCAATATGCATCTCCTCCAGCATGTCGAGACTGTTGTTGCTGGCGGCACCATCCGTGCCGAGTGCCACGTTCACACCGTCCTTAACCAGCACCTGCACCGGGCAAAAACCACTTGCGAGCTTGAGGTTGGATTCTGGGCAATGCACCACGCTGACGTTGTCCTGTGCCAGCGTCTTGATCTCAGACTCCTCGAGCTGGGTCATGTGCACCGCGATCAGACGCGGGCCGAGCAGTCCGAGCTTGGCCAGCCGCGCCAGTGGGCGCACGCCATGTTGCTTTTGTCCTTCAGCCACCTCGTGCGCGGTTTCATGCACATGCATGTGCACCGGAACATCCAGCTCGTCGGCGTACATGCAGATCTTTTCTAATGGTGCATCCGAGACCGTGTAGGGCGCGTGTGGGGCGAAAGCGGTCGTGATGAGCTCGCTGTTGCGCAGTTCGTCGTGCAGTTTCAAGCCCTTGTGCAGATATTCATCAGCGTTTTGCGCCCAGGCGCTGGGGAAGTCCAGCATGATCAGCCCTACACAAGCTCGCATTCCGGCATCCACGCACGAACGCGCGGTAACATCGGGATAGAAATACATGTCGTTGAAGCAGGTGGTGCCGCTTTTCAGCATCTCGGCGATGGCCAGCTCGGTGCCGTCGCGTACGAAAGCTTCGCTCACCCATTTTGCCTCCGCCGGCCAGATGTGCTGGTTCAACCAGTCCATGAGTGGCAGGTCGTCCGCGAGCCCCCGAAACAGGCTCATGGCCGCGTGCGTGTGTGCGTTCACCAGGCCGGGGATAATGGCATGGGTTTTCAGATCCACGGTTTCCGTGGCACGGTACTTCTTGGCGGCGTCTTTGGTGGGCAGGACTTCGACGATTCTGCCTCCGTGGACAGCAAGGCTATGGAAGTCCAGCGTCTGACCGTCAGGCTCGATGGGGATCACCCAGCGAGAGTTTATTAATGTGTCAATGGTCTGCATGTATTAGTTTTTGATTTCAACGATCGGAGTATAACTTAAAGTGGAACCACCTTCGGTGGCGATCAGCTACTAATGGCATGCAGGGTCCATCCCGGAGGGGTGTGATTGCCGCCAATCCTATTATCCGTGCCACCAATCGGTCTCGTCTTATCCAGTGTAATGTGACCCTATAAGATGTGTCTCTCTGACCGAAGATGTAACAGCAGGAGGCTATATGGCGCACATGGATGAAGTCAGGGCAAGATTACGGGATCACTCCAGCAAGTTACGCGGCCGGGCCAACGTTGTGGCTACGGGAGCGGGATACAAGATAAAAGGCGGGAAACAGACCAAGGAACTTTCATTGGTGTGCTCAGTGGCTCGCAAGCTGCCGCTCGAAGCGTTGGAAGCTAGTGACCGCGTTCCGCCGGAAATTGACGGTGTCCCCACCGATGTTATCGAGACCGGCGTCATCCGCGCGCTGGTTACGCGCACCGAGCGCCAACGCCCGGCGCCGGGCGGAGTTTCAATCGGCCACCGTGACATTACGGCCGGCACCCTCGGTTGTTTGGTGAAG
>DATCZH010000125.1:0-5919 GCA_036526015.1 Sulfuricaulis sp. | reverse complement strand
CAATCAACAAGATATAACTGAATTCCGTTCAGCCTGTGTTCAGTCACGGGTGAGTAAGCTTGTCTCTGAAGTAAGCAGTAACCCATAAACTCAACGAAGGAGACAAGCATGAATCGCAAGTTACTGAGTGCCGCTATTCTGGCCGTGGCCACTTCGCTGGCCGCACCACTGGTGCTGGCGGATCGCGGTGACCGTGACCGCGACAGTTACCGCGAGGTACGCGTACACCAAGTGGAGGAACGTTATGCACGTCATGATAACGGTTTGCATCGTGGCTGGTACAAGGACAAACACCAATACAAGCACCATTACCGCCACGGGGGGCGCCATGACTATTACGAGCGTCGTGAATATCGCGAACACGGCCCGCGCAACCACCGGGATGACGATTATTACCCGGAACGCCGTTCCAGCTCATCCGCGCCTGTCATTCTTGGGAGCGTAATCGGCGGGGTAGTGGGACACCATATTGGCCATGGTGATCCCGGCCACACGGCGGTCGGTGCGGTAATCGGTACCGTGATTGGCTACGACATCGCGCGTCATCGCGACCGCTGATGCACCGCACGTCACTCGTTACGAGCCTTCTGGCCGGAATCTTTCTGGGGGCTCTGGCTGTCCCGGCGGAGGCGCGTCGTAACGGACATTCACCGCGGAATGTCGACGCACGTCACGAGCGATCCTCCTTGGACGAGGCGGTGTCGAACGTCCGGCGTGACACCGGTGGCCGCGTACTCTCGGCGGAGAAACGGGAACGTGATCGAGGCACCACTTATCGTATCAAAGTATTAATGCCAAATGCCTCTGTGCGTACGTTCGACGTCGAGACGCAGGAACGCAAGCGTCGATAACTTTTATTTCTTAAAGGGGTTTGAGTGTCTTTTCCTCGGTCACGGTATTCCCAAACGCCGGCGCCTGTCCGCAGGCATCCAGGTGGTCCCGCGTGCGGAATATGTCGTGGTAGCTGCAATACAGCGCAGCAGCCACTACTGGAAGAGTGACGGAGCCAATCACGAGCCACAGTAGATAGCTGATCCATGGCGACAGGCCAGCGGCCAAGAGGCTGAAGAGGAAAGGTAGAAGCAGCACACCCAACAACAGCAGCAGGGCGATCGTGAAATGTCGGCTGGCCTTGAGGCTTTGACGCAGTGAGGGCATCAGCGGTTCGCTTCGCAGGAAGGTGAGGGGGAGGGCGTAGATCAGTGAAGCCGCGAGAAGAACGTAACACACAAAGGCGAGCAGCCCCATGGCGAGCACCCCGAGCAGTGTCGGAAAATTCAGGCTTGCCCAGTTGGCCACCCAGGCCTGGCCCGCTACTAGCCGCAAGAGCAAATGAATCAACAACACCACACTGATGCTGAGCACGCTCGCTGCTACTGCCGGCAATACCCGCTCCTCGTTCTGAAAGACATGCAGCAGTTGTTGTGGCGATTGTTTCAACGCGGGCAGGCGCAGATCCCCCGGCAGGGTCTTATTATGCCGGTAGATGGTGTCGAGGGAGAGGTAAAAGCTGGAGAGCATGACCGGTGCAACTAGCGCAATAAGCAAACCGCCGAGTAATGGGATCAGTACAAACAGACTGAGCACTGCCGCGGATGTCAAGCCCATGCCGCCGAGGAGCCAGGGGTTGCGCATAAACAGCTGCCATCCGTTCAGCAGCCATCGTCGCCCGATATGAATGTGTTTCCAGAACCTTTCCAATATCTTTCTCCCAGATATCCAGGGTCTCACAAGATAAAGCTAGCACAGGTATGTTGTTCGGTGGCTCATCCTGTGTTTGTCGATGTTGCTGCAACGCGTATGAATGGCATTTTTTCGCCGTTTATCGGTTGATGAACGTCGGGCCGGCTCAAATGGCGCCATGTTAGGATGCATTAAGCATTCAATTTTAGAAATGCAAAGTAAGTTCACACTGAAATAAGGAGAGTACAAATGCATCAGAAATGGCTTATGGCAGTTGTCACCACGGCACTCGTTATTGTTGCCGCCCCGATGGCCTTGGCGGACAAGCACGCCACTCCTGGCAATCGCACTGGCGGCATGTCTTCCGAACGTATGGGTCCGGGTGGAGTGGACAATTCGAACACCCAGAATCAGGAAGGCGCTACCCGCGGAATGGACCGCGCCCAAGAGCGCATGAGCGATCAGGGCCGAGAGCATGGAAAGGCGGCGAAAAAAGACAAAGGCAAGAAAAAGGCCAAAAAGGATAACAAGGAGAAATCCAAGAACGAGAATCGTGACAGGGAAGACCGTCAGGCAAAAAAGCGGGACAGTGACACGGAAATGGATAGGGACAAGGAAATCAAAATGGACTTGAAAAAGGAAAAAGTAAAAAAAGGGAAAAATTGATACCGCGGGTATTTTAAGTTATCTGTGAGCGCTTGACAGCGAGCCGTATATCAATGCAGTCCGGGGCGCCTCGGTCTGGTGCCCCGGATTTCCGTTGTCGTCGGCCCTTCACTTACTTCGGCGCCGATCCCGTCAGGAATTGGCCTTGTAAACGACGTCATGCTCGCGCGCGTGTTCCCGGACGCGCAGGCCGAATGACTGTCCGGGACGGGCCTCATTCACATGGACATGATCGATTTCCATTGAATCGACAGTTTGCGAAAAGTCGCTTGTGTGTCCCTTGATGTGAATGATATCGCCCACACGCAAGACGCCCTTCTCAAGTTTAAGAATAGCGACCGAGAGATGATTGAAATAATGGGTGACAACCCCGATGCGCTCCATGCCAAGCGGCGCCGTCGGCGTTGCCGGTGCAGGCATTGCAGCGGGCTTGGCTGCGACGGTTCGTTTGGCCTTGGGCCTGGACTTGGTTATTGTCGCCTTTTTCTTTTTGGGCGCAGCTTTCTTGCGTACCGCGCGCTTGCGGATTGGAGCTTTCTTTTTCTTCGCTTTGGTCTTGGCTTTCTTTTTGGTTGCCATGGGAAGAACCTCCACTTTGAAATCGGAACCAGTATAGAAAACGATTCCCATCTTGTTAACGGGTCGCTAAATATACTAGGCTCGGCGCGATTTTTTCCTTAACCCAAGTCAACTTTTCACCTGGATCCCGCTCATCGTAAGCCATCGGCGGCTGTCCCGGGAGAGGCAGTCTTGGCCATGGTTCGTGGCGTATCCGATAGCGTGGATTGCGAGAACAATTCGGATGCAGGAGGATTTTTCGGCTCTATACCATCTTGGGTTTAATTGACCGCCTGATAGGCTTATAATTAATTATTCAATTAAGACAATCCGGGTTGGAGACCGTAAGCGGCTCCAAAGGAAGATTATTTACGTATTTTCGTCCCGCGGTAACGAAGCCCGCTTGTTCTGGCAGTTCATCAGTCCAGTAGAACACAATGATATCCGGTAAGAAGCCCTGGCTTCCCTGATCGGAATTAATTCCGAGCCGGGCGCTGGAAGATGAAGCGGCCTGTGTTTTATCTGTCTTCCCGCAAAGAATCACAGGCGCTGTAAATCTTATTCTATTCATTGAGGTGACATGTCCGAGTTCATCCAAGCATCGATGCTGCTTTTTATATTGCTGAACCCGTTCCTGATGGTCGTGTACCTGCTCGATGTGTTCGAGAAACTTCCGCCGGAGACGTTTCGTCGCGTGTTGTTCCGGGCCGGTGTCATCAGTTTTCTGGTTTTTTCCGTCTTCACGCTCCTGGGCGACGTTTTATTCCGCGATATCTTGCAGGCCCAGTTCGCTTCGTTCCAAATGTTCGGCGGAATTATTTTCCTGTTGATCGGCTTGCAGTTCCTGTTCCAGGGCAATTCGGCAATCGCAGCCCTGCGCGGGGAATCGCAGCATGTCGCCGGCGCAATCGCGATGCCGATCATGATCGGCCCGGGGACCATCGGCGCCAGCATCCTGATCGGGAAGCGTCTTACGCAGTTCAATGCCGTCCTTGCCGTGGGGGCAGCGGTTATGACCAGCGTGCTGGTGATCACCTTGCTGAAGTATTTGCACGACTATGTCCGGGAACGCAATGAGAAGCTGGTCGATCGATATATCGAAATCACCGGCAGGGCGATGGCCCTGGTGGTAGGCACGTTCGCGATCGAAATGATCATGCGCGGCCTGGAAGGATGGCTCGAGGTCATCGGTTAGGGCTAGCGGACCCGGAATCAGTTTATGTCTTAAGAGGAGATTTAAGTGAACCCAACAACGACAACACGACACAGAATTCAGTTTCCGCCTCAGGAAGCGAGCATGCTCGGCCAGGACGAGGTATATTTTTATCTGCTCGAGGGAGATGAAAAACGGAAAATCCGGTTTCACGACTATAACGAAATCTACAAGGTCCCCGGATTGTATGAGCAATTGTTTTACGAACGGCTCAAGTGCCACTCACCCCGGAAGGTCGCCGATATTCTTAAATCATCGGTTTCGCAATTGCACGAGAATTTCAGCGAGCTGCGGGTGCTGGACTTCGGTGCAGGCAACGGGATGATGGGAGATGAGTTGAAGAAATTCGGCCCGGCGAGGCTGGTGGGCGTGGACATCATCCCGGAAGCCAGTGTGGCCACGGAACGGGACCGGCCGGGTGTCTACGATGCTTATTTTGTAGAGGACTTCTGCAATCTGGATGATCAGCGACGCGAAAATATCACTTCTTGGTCTTTCGATTGCCTGACCACTGTGGCGGCGCTGGGATTTGGCGATATTCCGCCCCGGGCATTCATCGAGGCCTTCAATATCATCCAAAGCCAGGGGTGGGTGGCGTTCAACATCAAGGAGACGTTCTTCGACAGCAACGATACGTCCGGTTTTTCACGGCTGATGCGCGAACTGATCTTCTCGAAATATCTTGATCTCTATCATCTCGAACGCTACCGGCACCGGCTTTCGATCGAAGGCAAGCCCCTGTATTACTTCGCCGTCTCCGGGCGCAAGAACGCGAACATCCCGCCGGATTTTCTGAGCCAGTTTGGGCTATAGAAAAAACAGTTTTGAGATATATTGCAGTTCGATCGTTCCGCCCACGATTATCGTCAGGGCGCTGGTGCTGAGCCTCACCTGGCGCGCTTTTCCGTTGTCGAATATTTCCTATTCATTGATTTTCGTCTTTCTCGTGTTGCATGAGATCGGCGCGCATTACACCTACGCCAAGCTTTCATATGACAAAGCTTTCGTGTTTCTCTCTGGATTCAGCCTGAATGACGCGCTGGGGTTTGAGCACAACCATTTCGATCGCGCAATTCATTTTTCCTACGGGCTGTTGCTGGTCTATCCGGTTCGTGAAGTGTTCTTCCTCATCGCCAGCGTGCGCGGATTCTGGGGCTATTTCCTGCCACTCGACATCACCATGTCCAGCTCCATGTTGTTCGAGCTTTTTGAATGGTGTGCCGCTGAATACTTCGACGGCGATCTCGGCAGGAACTATCTTGGCAAGCAGGGTGACATTTGGGACGCACACTAGGACGTGGCGCTGGCCAGCCTTGGGGCGCTGATCGCCATGATTAACCTCAGCCTGCAAAGGGATTTTGCCGCCGAATGGAACGAAAGCCTGCGCGTGAAGATTTTCCAGCCGTTGGGTGAAAACGAGATCAATCGCCTAAGGCGCAAGCGCCCGCGCTTGAAAGGATAAGGGGCATGGTCCCACTTATCCGGCGGGGGTCGGCCTGATAACATTGTTTGAAGAGGTGCTTCGCCTTTGCGATTAATCTTCCGTCAATCCGTTATTGGCTTGCTGCTAGGTTTCGTCGCGGCGGCGGCGAGTGCGGCGACAGAATCGCTTCTGTATGAAGAACAATCGCTGACCGTGAACGGCACGCGACAGTTGGCGCGTGTGCCGAAGGATTTTAGGCTGGAGTTGTTGACCGACAAACTTGAGGGCCCGCGCCTGATGGCGTTCGCGGAAAACGGCGATCTGGTTATCGGTTCCAAGTCCGGCCGAGTTTACCGCCTGCCACCGCCTTACACTG
>DATCZH010000124.1:0-4181 GCA_036526015.1 Sulfuricaulis sp. | reverse complement strand
TCACGCAGCTTGTCGAGCGAGGAACGGATAAAGCTCTGGCCGCCGAAACCAGGATTCACGGACATGAGCAGCACCATGTCTACCTTGTCCATGACATATTTAAGATAATCCAGCGGTGTCGCCGGATTGAACACCAGACCCGACTTGCATCCTGAATCGCGCACCAGCTGTAGACTTCGGTCAATGTGCTCGGAGGCTTCGGGATGAAACGTGATGTAGGTCGCGCCGGCCTTGGCGAAATCGGGAATGATGCGGTCCACCGGCCGAACCATTAAATGCACATCGATGTCGGCTTTCACGCCGTGCTTGCGAAGTGCCTCGCAAATCAACGGTCCGATTGTCAGGTTCGGGACGTAGTGATTGTCCATGACATCGAAATGAACGATATCCGCGCCGGAGGCGAGCACGTTAGTGACCTCTTCTCCCAGACGAGCGAAATCGGCCGATAGGATGGATGGAGCAATTTTGTAATCACGCATGGTATTAACCTTAACTAACTGTTCGCAGAACTCGCACAATAATTATTATTGAACAAAATCGGGCGCACTTTTGTGCGCCCGCCGTTTGCGGCACACGGATAACCCGCGTCAGAAAACAAACTTTACCTTATTGTCGGGAATTTTTCAGCCGTTCTCTGTTGACATTTCGTATTGTCTCGACAGGCATCAATGAACGAACCTATACTCACACGAAATCCCCAATTTCAGATATGACTTTAACCGTCCCAAAGACAGTCAGGATATTAGCGGGATCGCTCGTGCTCATTCTGGCGAGTCAAGGTATCGTTTATTCCACACAGGAAAGCGATCTGATCCTGAATCCCGAGCCCGCCCATTTCAATATTTGCTTTAATCATGGCTGTCAGAACCTAGCTGATGTTCGGCTCACTCCGGAACAATGGTGGGAGATCCGCCAGCTGTTTGCGCCGAAATCCGTTTCACCGCAACAGGAGCGTGAGCGGATCGCGGAGGCGGTGGGAAAACTGGAAACCCTCGTGGGTAGGTTGACGGGTATCGACAACGATCGGGGCGGCAGTCTGTCCGGACTGTGGTTGAGAAACCAGATGGATTGTATCGACGAATCAACCAACACGCGCCATTATCTGGTGATGCTGTATAACGATGGACTGCTCAAATATCACGTGCCCGTGGACATCGCGAGAAGGTTCCGCCCCTATCTCTATCAGCATTATTCGGCCGTAATAAAAGAGACAGTCACACAAAAGCATTATGCCGTGGATTCCTGGTTCCTGGACAACGGGAAACCGCCCATTATTCTTCCCTTAAGTCTATGGAAACGGGGCTGGACAATCGGCGACGAAATACCAAATGAAAAGAAGAATAAGCGGGCCAGAAACGCCGGTTTTCCTTAAGCGCGTTTTGTTAATAACCAGCGGCTGACATTACGTACGCTCTTGCCGATGAAACGCGCTGTCCGCTCCAGCCTAGTCTTGCGATCACGGGTGAGCGAATATTTTTCTGCGTCTGTGAGCAGTTCCGGTGCGTGGGTTTTCTTGAGTCGCGCAACGGCTACCCGGTCAGCCTCGCAGAATTTGGAGTACATCCACCGGGCCGCGAAATTCCAGGGACGCGGCCGGCGAAAATGTGCAGTGAAATCCACCGCGTGCGGCTCGCCATCAGCGCCAACCAGGATATTGCCCTGGCTCCGCAGATCGCAATGCGCCACGCCGAATTCATGCAAACGATCCACCAGTCGGTAAAACCGTTCGAAGAATTGCGGCGGGAGGCCACCCGGCGGCACTTGGCGGGCGCTGGTTCCGGGGATGTATTCCAGTAACAACGCGTCGCGATTAACCCGCCGCAGCAGGCGCGGGACACCGCGCGCGCCTTCGAGCTGTTTGAGCGCACGTGCCTCGCGTCGCGCTGAAAGTGGGCCCACCACGCGACGAAACCAGGGATCGGACTGACTGAAATCCTTCAGAACCGCTTCCTCGCCGTTTAGCTTGATCAACATCACTTCGGGACGGGAACCTCCGCCTTGCCGGAAGGTTTTCGTCGCGCGGGCGCGCAGTTCCTGCAGTGAAAGGTCTTGTAGCGATGTCATGTCACAAAGAATATTATGATCAACTCAGGAAACTCATACGATTATACGGGAGTCATCATGCCGGTTGCTATCACGCTTCATATTCTGTCCACGGTGGTGTGGGTCGGCGGCATGTTTTTCGCTTATATGGCGCTTCGACCCGTCGCCGCGAGCCTGCTGGAACCGCCAGTGCGACTGCCATTGTGGTCAAAGACCTTCGCGCACTTTTTTCCCTGGGTTTGGGCGGCGGTGATACTGCTGCCGGCGAGCGGTTACTGGATAATCTTCGAAATCTTCGAGGGAATGCAGAATGTCGGCCTGCACGTTCATATCATGCAGGTCATCGGGATTCCCATGATTGTCATCTTTCTCCATGTGTTTTTTGCGCCCTACCAACGAATGAACCGTGCCATCGCCACGGGTGATTTCCCGGCCGCCGGGAAACAACTCGCGATTATCCGTCGGCTCATCGGCATCAATCTGATCCTGGGCTTGATCACCATCATATTCGCCACGGGGGGCGGCTATTGGCTGAGCAACGTCCGTCCCTTCTGAATTTCGCTGCTGTCCTGAATCCCTCTTTGCGAAAACACCAGTTTCTTGATCTCAATAGGTTTATTAGCGTGTCAACGCCTTCCCCGGCTTGAACGTTAGAACAAGGACAAGCGTGAGGAACTTGGCTCTAAACGTCGAGAATTATTCCTTCACGTGATTGTCAACCAACCTGAATCGAGGGGACATACGTCATGTTAAAACTGAAACTTGCCGCCGTGGGCACTTTACTCGCGCTCTGCGCCATTCCAGCCGCCTATGCCGCCGACCCGGTAAGCCCCGGAGAAATCCGTGGAGACATTAAAGAGATCGTTCAGGATCGCCGGGAAATCCGCGATGACAAGCGCGAAATCCGCCAAGGCGTCCGCGAACGCCACCAGGACCGGCACGAACTGCGGCGTGAAGTTCGTGAAGGCGACAAGGAAGGCGCACGCGAAGCGAGGCGCGAACTGCGCAGGGATAATGCCGAACTGCGCGGTGATCATCGGGAGCTGCGGCAGGACAAAAGAGAGCTGCATCGGGACAAACGCGAGCTGCGTCAGGATCTCCACCAGGTGCACCGCGCCAGGCGTTCGTAGATATCATTTGGCATAACAATAAACGGGGCCTCAGGTCCCGTTTATTGCACCCGGTTCTTATCAGGCTATCAGTGTCCCGCGATACGCGCCCCTCAGACAGTGAATTCATATTCACCGGATCTTGGCGGTGTCGATGACCGCATCCAGGAGTTAGTTCACCGGCAGATTGGCGCTAACACTGAGACTGTCGAACAGCGTCTACTCCATGCGTGCGCAGGGAGGCTCACGAGAAGTTCACGACAACGATGCTTGTCGGAATGATAAGAACACTAAAGCGCCCTTGCGACGACAAACAAAAAAGGCCCGCTTAAAAGCGCCGGCCCTTTTTTGAATTTTGATGGTTTATTATTGTGAGCAGGGCACTTTCGAAAAATAAACGGCCAGCTGCTTAATAATATCCTTGGACAACAGATTTGTTGTTGCATGCATGATCGGTTGAGGGCGCCTGCCGTCCTGAAATTCTAAAAGTTGCGCCTCGAGATACTCGGCATTCTGCCCGCAAAGCTTGGGAATGAGGCCCTGCACCGGGGCGCATCCCTTGGGGCCATGACACTGTTCACAAGAAGCTGTTTTTTCTCCGCCCGGACGGGCGGTTTTTTCAGCGTGAACGGCCGAAGCCCCCATCAGGAAAAAAGCGGCAAACGAAGTTAAGAGGATGACATTTTTGAATCGCTGCACTTGACTGATCTCCTATCTGAGTTATACAAGAGTGCTGAACAATAGTTTGCACCTCATTGGATCAAAAGAAAATACTTTCTAACATCCTTTTTCGGGACGTTCGAATCAGGCTGCATAGCCAGAACCCTGTGTCGCATTTACAATCAAGCAATGCCCCCGGGCCTCCGGGTTTCCGACACCGGTGTGGCCGTTTTCGCTGAGGCTCGTATAACGCTGATCAATGTCACCAACAGGTGGGACGTCGTTTGATCATCCTCATCGCCGGTTGTGGAGACAACGGTAGCGGACTCGGGCGCGTGTTGTTACAAGAAAACTGCCGTGCTGATGGAC
>DATCZH010000123.1:0-21424 GCA_036526015.1 Sulfuricaulis sp. | reverse complement strand
GATGTGCGGCGAAATGGCGGGCGACCCGCGCTACACCCGCTTGCTGTTGGGACTTGGGCTCACCGAGTTCAGCATGCATCCGTCCACCATGCTGGCAGTGAAAAAGATCGTGCGCGAGGCCCACGCCGGTCACCTTAAGCGCTTCGCGCGGGATCTCCTGAAGCTGCGCGAGACGCACCAGGTCCACACGTTGGTGGAAAAACAAAGCCGGCTTTGAGCCGGCTTGGGTTTGTGGCAGTAATTGAGATCAGCGCCTGACGTTGTCCGGCAGGTGTGGACCGATCTCCGTGGTCTGGGCCGGGTACACATAAGCGAAGGCCGGCTGGATGTCCTGCACGATCGCGACCAACCCGTTCCGATACTTCAGCCGATTGGTGCTAAAGCCTTCAGAAATCCGCGGCTGGAACGTCTCCTTCAGCACCGACACGGCGGTAATCTTGTTCATGCGAAACGGCCGCCAGAACGGCGGCGGACGGCCGGAGGCAGAATGTCCACGCGTCTGATAAGCATCCATAACCATGTCACCGCGCTCGTCCGTGTATACCGCGTGCGGCTCCACGACGCGGATCTGGCGCTGATCGTGATAACGCAAGGCGATGCAACGCTTTTCCTTGATTGCCTGACTGATGAGTTGAATGGTATTGGGGAGCATTTTTCCTATTCCTGTCTCTACTCTAAAAATATGGCACACGCGCGCGGCATCGCAAATCCGCCCGGATAAATGGCTGATTTCACGGAGCATACGGCCGGATTTCTGCATCCGGGGCGGATTTTCAGACGAGGAACAGGGTCGCGAGGCCGAGAAAGGCGAAAAAGCCGACAACGTCGGTGACGGTGGTCAAAATCACGCCACTCGCCAGCGCCGGATCAACGCCGAAGCGGCGCACGGCAAAGGGAATCGCAACACCGGAGAGTGCGGCAAATCCAAGGTTGATCACCATGGCAGCCGCGATCAGGACACCGATCATGATGTTCCCGTACCACCACACTGCCACCGCCGCGACCACCAGTGCCCAAATCAACCCGTTGACGGCGCCGATCATGAGTTCGCGTGAAAGCAGCCGGCGTGCGTTACTCTCCGAGATCGTGCCCACCGCCAGGCCGCGCACCACCAGTGTCAGCGTCTGGGTGCCGGCGTTGCCACCCATGCTGGCGACGATAGGCATCAGCACCGCGAGTGCCACCACCTGCTGGATGGTCTGCTCGAACAATCCGATCACCCAGGAGGCAATGACGGCGGTGACGAGATTCACACCGAGCCACACGCCGCGCCGCCGGCTCGAGCGTGTCACCGGCGCGAAGATGTCCTCCTCCTCGCTCAAACCGGCTGGCGCCAGCACCTGGCGGTCGGCCTGCTCGCGAATGACGTCCACCACGTCATCCACTGTGATGCGTCCGAGCAGGCGGTTGTTTTCATCCACAACCGGGGCGGAGATCAGGTTGTAATCTTCGAACGCCTTGGCCACTTCCTTGTCCGGCGTGAGCACCGTGAATTTGACCAGGTCACCGCGTTCCATAGTTTGTGAAACGCGCGCGTGCAGGTCGGCGGTCAGGAGTTTGGCGACTTTTAACTCACCGATGAGGCGGTCAGCTCTGTCCACTACGAACAGCCGGTTGGTATGCTCCGGCAGCTCGCCGCGCCGGCGCAGATACCGCAATACCACTTCGACCGTAATGTTCTCGCGCACCGTGATGGCATCAACATTCATCAGGCCACCGGCGGTATCCTCGGGGTAAGACAGCACGGCATCGAGGCGTTGGCGGTCCTGCTTGTCGAGGTCGAAAAGGATTTCGGCGATGACCTCATCCGAGAGATCCGGGATAAGGTCGGCAATCTCGTCAATATCGAGCGCACGGGCGGAGGCGACCAGCGCCTGATCGTCCATCAGCTTCACGAGATCAGTGCGTACCGCCTCGGGCAGTTCCAGCAACACTTCGCCGCGGCGCAGGTTGTCCACCTGCGCCCAGACGATGGTACGCGGCTCCGGGGGCAAGCCTTCAAGGACGTTGGCAATATCGGCCGGGTGGAGATCGGCCAGAATCGCGCGCACCGGGGCGACATCACCGGCCTCGAGTGCGGCCAGGACGTGTTTCAGGTAATTCGGTTTCTTAGGCTTGCGCGCCTTTGGCATGATGATTTCCCTTTATCGCGCGCCGAGTGTAGAGGACTTGTCCTGCGACGCAAAGGGGGAAAGCCGTTAGGCGCTTCCTTGCCTACTGGTGACAAAGAAGTGGTTGAGTTTAAACAGGTGGTACACTGGTTGCCTTGCTGAACGACGGGGACGTAGAGATTAAATTTTAAGCAATGCATTCTTTTCTTTCTCCGGATCTCCTCGACACGGTTACCCCACCTAGAGAAATATTAGGAGTCAGAGAAAGTTATTTTTCAGCATTTTCCGGTCGCTCCGAAAATCTTTTCTAAATCAACTCCCCGCCACCGTCATATTTTCAATCAGGATCGACCCGCTGCGGATATTGCCGCGGATGTCGACATCGCTGCCGACGGCGACAACCTGCCGGAACATGTCCTTCAAGTTGCCAGCGATGGTGATTTCCTCCACCGGGTATTGAATCTCGCCGTTCTCCACCCAGAAGCCGGCGGCGCCGCGGGAATAATCGCCGGTGATGGTGTTGACGCCAAAGCCGATAAGTTCCGTCACCAATAAACCCGTGTTCATGCACTTCATGAGCGCGGGGAGATCTTCCTTGCCCGGATCGATCGTGAGATTGTGCACGCCGCCGGCGTTGCCGGTGGTTTGCATTTTAAGCTTGCGCGCCGAATAGGAGTCGAGCACATAACCTTGCAAGATGCCGTCGCGAATCAGGTCGCGCGCCTTCGTTGCCACGCCTTCGCTATCGAACGCGGCACTGCCCTGCGCGCCTATGAGATGCGGCTGCTCGTGGATGCGCACGAAATCGGCGAACACCGGTTTGCCCAGACTGTCCAGAAGAAAAGAAGCCTGGCGGTAAAGGCTGGTACCGCGCACCGCGCCGATGAAATGCGATAAGAGACTGGTAGCAAGTGGCGCTTCATATAATACCGGGCACTGGCGCGTCGAGAGCTTCTGGCTACCCAGGCGCCACAGGCTGCGGCGCGCCGCGGTTTGCCCCACCGACTCCGGCGATTCCAAATTCTTTGCATCGCGTGCCACGGTATACCAGTAGTCGCGCTGCATGCCAGATTCATCCTGCGCGATGACGCTTACCGACAGGCTGTGGCGCGTGCCGGTGACCGTGCCGAGAAATCCATTACTGTTGCCATAAACATCCAGCCCTTCGTTCGTGGACAGGCTGCCGCCTTCAGAATTGGCGATGCGTTTGTCCACGGCGCGCGCGGCGGCCTCGGCGGCCCGCGCGAGTTCAATGGCTTTGTCCGTGCCCGGATCCCAGGGATGGTGCAGTTGCAGATCGGGAATGTCTTTCGCCAATCGGTTTGGGTCGGCGAGGCCGGAACAGTCGTCCTCGGCGGTAAATTTCGCAATCGTGCAGGCGGCGCGCACGGTTTCGCGCAAGGCCTTGTCGCTGAAATCTGTGGTGCTGGCCGAACCGGTGCGTTGGCCAAAATAAACGGTCACGCCCATGCCCTTATCGCGCGTGTGCTCGATGGTTTCCACTTCACCCAGGCGCACGGTGACGGAGAGGCCCTGGCTGATGTTGACACCGGCCTCGGCCGCGGTGGCGCCGGATTTTTTCGCCTCCGCCAACACCAGCTCAACCACGCCCGCGAGGCGTGCGCGCGAATCCTTGTCGGCGACGGCGGGGCTGACGATGACGGCGGTGCTCATGATTGTGTGCCGCCGACGGTCAGGCCATCGATCTTGAGTGTGGGTTGGCCGACTCCCACCGGCACGCTCTGGCCTTCCTTGCCACAGGTACCGACACCCGGGTCGAGCTGCATGTCGTTGCCCACCATGGAAACGCGCGTGAGCACGTCGGGCCCGTTGCCAATAAGGGTCGCACCCTTCACCGGCCGCGTGATTTTTCCTTTCTCGATGAGATAGGCCTCGCTTGCTGAGAACACGAACTTGCCCGAGGTAATGTCCACCTGTCCGCCACCGAAATTAACGGCGTACAGGCCCTTTTCAACCGATCCGATGATTTCCTTCGGATCGAATTTGCCATTTAACATATAAGTATTCGTCATGCGCGGCATCGGCAGGTGCGCATAGGATTCGCGCCGGCCGTTGCCGGTGGGTTCGACCCCCATCAGGCGCGCGTTCATGGTGTCCTGCATGTAGCCCTTCAGCACGCCGTTTTCGATGAGCACGGTGCGCTGCGTCGTCGTGCCTTCATCGTCCACGTTGAGCGAGCCGCGCCGATCCGGGATGGTGCCATCGTCCACCACGGTACACTGCTCGGAGGCCACGCGCTGACCGATGCGTCCGGCAAACGCGGACGTGCCCTTGCGGTTGAAGTCGCCTTCGAGCCCGTGGCCGATGGCCTCGTGCAGCAAAATGCCTGGCCAGCCGGGGCCGAGCACCACCGCCATGGTACCGGCGGGTGCATCCACCGCTTCGAGATTCACCAGCGCTTGGCGCACGGCCTCGCGCGCGTAAGAAAGCGCTCGGTCCTCTTGACTGAAATAATCGTAAACGAAGCGGCCACCGCCACCGGCGTTGCCCGATTCGCGCCGGCCATTGCTTTCCACAATCACGGTGACGCTAAGGCGCACCAGTGGGCGCACATCGCCGGCGATCACGCCGTCGGAGCGCACGACCAAAATCGCTTCGTGCGTCGAGGCAAGGCTCGCCATGACCTGCTTCACGCGCGGGTCCTGTGTGCGCGCCTCTTTTTCCACGCGCTCGAGCAGTTTCACCTTGGCATCGTCCGAGAGGCTCGTAAGCGGATCGTTCGGGAGATAAAGCTGCCGACCTGCCTCGCCGCGAAACGCCGCGGGCAGATTCGCGGGCGCGCCCTGCTGCACGATGGCACGCGCCGCCCCGGCCGCCTGCAAGAGCGCTGGCAAAACAATATCATCGGAATAGGCAAACCCGGTTTTCTCCCCGGCCACGGCGCGCACGCCCACCCCCTGCTCGATGCTGTGGGTGCCGGATTTGACCTTGCCTTCCTCGAGCGACCAGGCCTCGTGACGGCTGTACTGGAAATAAAGATCGCCGTAATCCACGCGGCCCGACATCAATTGGCCCATAAGGCGCGAAAGCTCGGCATCGCCCAAGCCCGCGGGCTCGAGCAGCGACCGACGGGCCAGCGTCAGGCAGTTTTCGCTCATGCTTGCAACCTCCGGTGGCGGATACTCGGCAGGCCGTTGCGCACGTTGTTGAGGTGTTTGCGATCAAATTCGGCCAGCACATATCCCGAACCGTCTGCGCGTCTTGCCAGCACCTCGCCCCAGGGATTCACGATCAGGCTGTCACCGAAGGTTTCACGGCCGTTGGCGTGGCGACCGGTCTGCGCGGCGGCGATGACGTACACCAGATTCTCAATTGCACGCGCCCGCACCAGCACTTCCCAATGCGCTTTCCCGGTGTGCGCGGTGAAGGCCGAAGGCACGGCGAAAATCTCGGCGCCCAGCTCCAGCAAGCGCCGGAAAAGTTCGGGAAAGCGCAGGTCGTAACACACGGCGAGGCCAAGCTTGCCGTGCGGGGTGTCGGTCACCACGACGTCCCGGCCAGCTTCAAAACTGTTTGATTCCTGATACTTCTCGCCATTGTCCAGCTCCACGTCGAAGAGATGTATTTTGTCGTAGCGCGCCACGCGCTCGCCCCGGTCGTTGAACACGAGACAGGCTGAACGCAATTTGCCTTTTGTTTTTCCCAGCAAAGGAAACGTGCCGCCGACCAACCAGACTTTATGCTGGCGTGACTGGGCCGCGAGAAAATCCTGAATGGGGCCTTTTCCGTCCGTCTCCGCGTAGGTTAGACGGTCGGCATCACTTATGGGCATAAGGGCGAAGTTCTCCGGCAGCACCAGGAACTCGGCTCCGTCCGCCACCGCGGCCGCGATCAGCTTCCCGGCCGCCTCGAGATTCTCCGGCACTTTCGGGCCGGAGGACATCTGTACCGCTGCCACGCGTGTCATGCGATGCCTGCGCGCGTAATTGTCTTATGCCCGATGGGACGGAACAAAACTTCCGCAATCCACATATGGGACAGGGAGAACCGTGAAGAAAAAAAGAAAATTCGCTTCATCCAATTAGAATATCACTGACTCGTGGCCTCGGCACCCTCAACAGTTTCTTTCGCGGTATCGACGACTTTGCCTTTGATCATCTTGGTGATCACCGGATTGTTCCACGGCCCCTTGACCACATAGGTAACGCGGGTACCCGCATCGATCTGCTTTTTAAAAAGCTTCTGCACCGCGAGCACAGCGGCCGCCACCTGCGGGCCCAGAAAACCCCACGTCGCGATAGTCACTGTGTCGCTCAGTTTCGGCAGGACATCGATCGCAATATCGTAATCCTCCGCCGCCAATCCAACGCGCCCGGCGACATCGATCTGCGTAGCCGGCCCGCGAATGGAAAAACCCTGGGTATAGGCATTGCCTTGTTCAATTTTTACCTTGCCCTGAATCTGGTCGTAAATGAATCCCTTACCGAACACCGGACTGAAATCGAGCGTGAGGTAGCGGCCGATGGCGGATAGATCGAGCAAGCCAATAAAACGCCCGGCGCGTGCCTGGACCTGCACGAACCGGCCTTTCTTGGCCGTCATCTCCACGTTACCGTTCAGTTCCGCCAGTTTGGGTGTCGTCGGGGTTCCGGGCCAGGAAAGATTTCCTTTAAGGTGTGCCTCACCTCCCGCTAACTGGTCCGGCGTGCCGAGCGCCGTCACCGTTTCTCCCAGATTGGAACTTTCAAACTCGATATCGAAATCGCTCGCATGGGCATTGTTGACGTAAAGCCAGTTGCCGCTGACATTGAGCTTCATCTCCGGGCGGGTCAGGTTGAAGCGCCGGATGCGCCACCCGCGCTCGACCGGCGCAGCCATGAAATCAAGTTCGCCCAGCGGCTTGTCGCGCATCTCGAAGGATTGACAGCGCACCATGATGGATGGCAAGCGACGCGGGTCCACGGGAGCTTCTTGGCGTTGATGAATTTTTTCCGGAACCACCAAGCGCTCGAGATTCAATTCAAAGGCGGAAGCCCCCTTGGCGGTATACTGCAGCCTGCCGGTCATAGTAGTGCCGCTGACCGTGCCGCTCCAAATATCTTTTTTTCGGAATATATCGAGGGAGACCTGGCCGAATTTCCGATCGAACAGAGTGAGTGCCTCCACCTCGGCACTGACATGGGTGAGCGGCGCTGGTGCTACACCGCCGCCCCCCAAGAGCGGCCACCATTGGTCGAAATCCACGGTTCCCAGACTGGCACTGATGTGCAGTTCACGTTCCATCGGGGGCACCACATTTTCCTTCCCGAAACCGATGCGTCCGCCGGAAAATTTCCACACTTCACCCAGCTTGGAAAAAACCAGATTCCCGCTTAGGCGGTCACCGAAACCGAGCCCCAGTTGAATTCTGTCGCGCCGTATCGACTCGGTCTGTACCACAAGTTTATCGTCACCTAGCCCCTCGGGCCGGTTGAGCGGCGGCGGAAGCGCCACCCTGAACTTACGCAGGTTCGCTTCGGCACGAAGATCGCTAATTTCCTTGCCCCACTGCAAGCTTCCGGACCAATCGATACGGCCGCTCAAGTGCGGGGCAATCTTCGTGCCCACGATGGGCGTCAGGCCCTCTGCGGTGATGGCCCCTTCCCCATGGACCACCAACCGGTCCTGTTGCTGCGCCGCTGCCAGCACGGTTGCGCCTCCCAGAATTCGCGCGCGCAATTGCCCCTCGCGAATGCCGGATTCCATGAATCCTACAACTCCCTCGATATCCTCCACGGCCACCCGCGAGCCGGCGATCTGCAAAGTATTTTTCATGAACCGGTACTCGCCCTGCAAACGCGTCTGATGCACATTGCTCAGCGGAATCGTGATATCCAAGCTGAGCAGGCCGTCACCAGAACCCTGCAATCCGGAGGGGAGGGAGGACAACCAGCGCCGGGTGCCGGCGTCGGGTTTCACCCTGTGCAGCACTTTAAGCGTCTCGTTGAGGGGACCACTCAACTTGCCGCTGACGTGCACGACATGATGGCCGTCGCCAGAGGCGCGGGAATGCACAACCACTTGGGTCGCGTCGAGCTTGCCGATTTTTCCGGTGCCGGTCACCGTCAATTCAGATCCCTTGAGTGCCACCTCGGCTTCTGCCTGGCGGATCGGCTCCCAGCCGGGCAGGTAACTGTACACGCCGCGACGCACATGCCCACGCAGCTCGAATGTTCCTGTGCCACGATCAAACGGAAACTCCCGGATCGGGCCGTCGTAAATTAAATAACCCTTCGTGACTTCACCGCCGAGAAAGGACCGTTCCATCCAGGCCAGCGTCTGAGGGGAGAGATGGTTGATCGGGAAGTAACGCGAGGCACGCGCCCCGTTGCCATCCTGAAAATCCACGCGTAGTTTCAGTCTCGGAGAAACCGCCGGGTCGTGTGGCAAATGCAGGCTGAGTTGGCCGGTCCCGCGTCCGTCCTCGCCGGAGAGTTGAAGGCTGCTGCCGTTCACCTGCCAGTAATCTGCGTATTTTTCCCAGCTCACATTGCCGCTGACTCGCTCCGCCGCCAGCGGCTGGCGAAAGACGCGCGGAAGCGACAAAGTCATGGCGTTGGCATTGATCCGGAAGTTCCCATTTTCGCGCGACAGCGACAGACGACCGCTCAGCCCCTGCACACCGGGGTATTTCTGATAAGGACGAACGAGGCCGTCCCGGATGTCCATTTCCAGAGAAAATTCCCGCGGCGACAACCAGTCACCCCTGAGGTTCAGTTTGAAATTGTCGGCAGATCCCTCTGGCCTCATCGCCAGCCAGGTATCGAGCCATTGGGAGGCGGGCCCGGAAACTTTATTCGCGTTGGCGACGATCTCTTTTCTCTGGCGCATGACAAAACCGGTGATGTCTGCCACATCCATGTGCTTGATCTGCACTTCGCTTTCTTCCGGCTTGTAGACGATCCGCAAATGCCCTCCGGCCCACGTCGGTCCGCTCAGTCCAAATTTCGGATTGGCTACATCAAGTCGCCATCCACTTCGCCGCATTTTCCAGCTGACATCGCCACCCGCCTCCCGGATATCGAGCGGTGTTTCCCATCCCCGCACCGGCAATCGGAGTTCACTTACCTGCGCATGACCCTTGATCGACACGGGACGGCCTTGTTCCCAGTCTGTCGTGAGTTGCAACTTGAACTTTCCACGGAAGTCGTTTGGCAGTTTTTCGCGCACAATAAGCGGCAGTGCCTTGATATTGACCTGACGGGTTTGCAGGAAAATATCACCTTCCCAATCCTTCGAAACCAGTGGATTTCCCGTGATGTCGAGCGCCAGCGAACAGTCATCGCAGATGCCGGGTGGAAATTCGGCCTTGAAACCGAGGCGGTGACGATCGCCGTTGTTCCGCAGGCTCAATTGCACGCGCGACAGGGGCAAGGCCGAACCTCCCTCGCGATGATCGAACCATTGCAGTTCGCCGTTATCGATTTCGAGACGTCCTTGTTGGAAGAGCCAAGCGATGAATTGCTCGCCTTGTCCCCGCTCGGGCTCCTGGAGAGACTCAAAACCGGAAACGCGAAATCGCCCGTCTTTCAGTCGCTCCAGCGAAAGGCTCGGATTCACCATCACCAGGTTATTGATTTCAAATTTCCCCCAAATTAATGGCAGGAGAGCGAGACTGAGCCGTACCTCGCTCAACCGGATGGCAGGACGGATAGCATCGACGGCATACACCTGCAGACCCTGCGCGCGGGCGCCGGGATACAGACCCTCCCAGTAGGCGTGCAGCGATTCGATACGCACCTGGTGCCCCGAGCGCTGACTCAGATATTTCTCAAGATCCGGCTTGTGCTCTGTGATCGTCGGAAGAAGAAAACGCGCGATGACAAAAGCGATAGTGAATAGCACCAGCAGCACGGTGGAGACATACAGGGTCCAGCGACTAACGTGCAGCGTCACACGTCCGACATGAAAGGCATACTGGCGGATTCGTTTTTTCACGATGACCGGCAACCAGGTTCCGGGGTGGGGAGGAAGTTCATATCGCTATTCTGCCGTATCCGGACCCAAAGCAGTAAGAATTCAAAGAAAATCGGGGGATCAATTCCTTTGAGGCCGCTATGTCATGGAAGTTCTGATCCCAACGGTACTGCCGCGAATCACATCAGCACGACATCGTATTGCTCCTGCGTGTAAAGTGGTTCTATCTTGAGCTGAATGGGCTTACCGATAAATTCCTGGAGCTTGGCGATGCTGCCCGCCTCTTCGTCGAACAGCATGTCCACGACCGTCGGTGACGCCAATACCAAGTAGCCGTCGGCACCGTACTGGCGTGCCTCGCGCAGGATCTCGCGAAAAATTTCATAACAGACGGTCTGTGGTGTCTTGACCATCCCGCGCCCTTCGCACACCGGGCAAGGCTGGCACAAGACATGTTCCAGGCTTTCACGTGTGCGCTTGCGTGTCAGTTCCACCAACCCGAGCGGAGACATTTCCGTCAGGTAGACCTTGGTGCGATCACGCGCGAGCGCGCGCTCCAGGGCGCGCAGGACCTGGCGCTTATGCTCGGGCTCCGCCATATCGATGAAATCGATGATGATCATCCCGCCC
Organism: Sulfuricaulis sp.; assembly: GCA_036526015.1. Classification (GTDB taxonomy): domain Bacteria; phylum Pseudomonadota; class Gammaproteobacteria; order Acidiferrobacterales; family Sulfurifustaceae; genus Sulfuricaulis. The sequence continues at coordinate 10,766 of DATCZH010000123.1, read as the reverse complement.
AAATTGCGCAGACGCAGTTGACGCGCGATGGTCTGCGCCGCTTCCAGGTTGGTCTTGAACAGGGTCTCTTCCAGGTTGCGACGACCAACGTAGGCGCCTGTGTTCACATCGATGGTGGTCATGGCCTCGGTTTGATCCAAAATCAGGTAGCCACCGGATTTGAGCATTACCTTGCGGTCAAGCGCCTTTTGGATTTCGTCCTCGACCGAATACAGATCGAAGATTGGGCGCTCTCCAGGATAGTGCTCGATCCGGTCCGCCACTTCGGGGATGAATTCAATTCCGAAATCGCGCGCCTTGATGAAGATCTCACGCGAATCGATGCGAATCTTTTCGATGTTGCCGCGCACCAGATCACGCATGGCGCGAAGCGCCAGTGGCAGGTCTTCGTGGATCAGGTGACTCGCTGCCGCAGTGTGAATCCGCTCCTGGCAGGATTTCCAGACGCGGCGAAGATAACGGATATCAGTTTCAATTTCCTCCTCCGCCGCCGTCTCGGACAACGTGCGCAGGATGTACCCGCCCTCTTCCGAGTCCTCCGGTATCACCGATTTCACCATGGCGCGTAATCGCTCGCGCGTGGTCTCATCGCCAATTTTTTGCGAGATGCCGATGTGCCGGCTGTAAGGAAGATAAACAAGGTAACGCGCTGGCAGCGTGATCTGCATGGTCAAACGCGCGCCTTTGGTGCCGATGGGGTCCTTCAGCACCTGCACCACCACTTCCTGATTGTCCTGCAGCAGCTCATGAATCGGTGGCGGTGGGCCGGCGCCGTTTTCCCCGCTGGATACGGTGCGGATGTCCGAGGCGTGCAGAAATGCCGTGCGCTCATGGCCGATATCGACAAACGCTGCCTGCATGCCTGGCAAGATGCGAGCCACCTTGCCTTTGTAGATGTTGCCGACGATGCCGCGGCTGTGCGTGCGCTCAATGTACACTTCCTGCAGCACGCCGTTTTCAACGATGGCTACGCGTGTCTCTTGTGGCGTTACATTGATAAGTATTTCTTCGCTCATGCGTCGCCCTTGCTGATTATTTGCAGAATGCCATCCAGCTCATGGAGCGGCAGGCCCATCACGCCGGAATAGCTGCCCTCGAGTTTCGCAATGAAAGCGGCGGCCCGTCCCTGGATGGCATAGGCCCCGGCCTTGCCTTGCGGCTCGCCGGTTTCCCAGTATTGCGCGATTTCCGCTTCCGTCAACGGTCGCAAGCTGACACGACTTGTGCTTAGGGCCGTATATTCCCGGCCGCGATCCCACACACAGACACCGGACAGCACTTCATGCGTACGGCCGGCCAGGCGATGCAACATTTCCCGGCCATGCGCCGGATTTTCCGGTTTGCCCAGGATTTCGCCATCGAGCACGACTTCCGTGTCGGCACCCAGCACTGGATGAACCGGCAGGTTACGCTCCTCGACCAGCCGCGCCACCCAGCGCGCCTTTTCACCGGCGACGCGCTTTATGTATTCCGAGGGCGATTCACCCGGCTTGCGCACTTCCAAAATATTGGATGGCATGACTTCGAATTCCAGGCCAAGCTGGCGGAGCAATTCCTGCCGGCGCGGGCTGGCAGAGGCGAGATAAATTCTGAAATTTTTAATCACGGCATAACTCTCGCCTAGCGATGATAAGGCAGGCTTCTGACGATGCTCCAGGCGCGATAGAGCTGTTCGGCCAGCACCACGCGCACCACTGGGTGCGCCAAGGTCAGACAAGATAGAGCCCAGCGCGCGTGGGCACGCTTGAGGCATTCGGGGGCGAGCCCCTCCGGACCACCCACCAACAAGGCCATGTCCGCGCCGTCGGCCAGACTTTTCTGAAGTTCGCCGGCAAGATTTTCAGTGTCGAGCATCTTTCCCTTCCGATCGAGTGCGATCACCCGCGCCCCCATGGGAATGGCCTTAAGCTGACGCGCGCCTTCCTGTGCGATGAGGCGCTGCAGATCGGCCCCCTTGGTGCGACGGTTGGCGCGGATTTCATGCAATACCAACCGGCACTCGCGCGGCAGCCGCTTGGCGTATTCCGTGTATCCCGCCTCCACCCAGCCGGGCATGCGATCACCGATGGCAATGATGTGGATTTGCATAAATAATTGTGAACCGCCAACACGCTTGGGAAGAAAAAACTATTACTTCATTGTCTCACTGTTTTCGGTTTTGCCGACGACAACGCTTTCCCGCCGTGCTGGCGTGCCGTGGGGATCCCAACGCGCCGGGCGTCGGACCAAAGTTTTTCAAGATTGTAGAAATCGCGAATTTCCTCGCGCATCACATGCACCACGACGTCGCCGAAATCAATCAAGACCCAGTCACCGATTTTTTGGCCCTCGACACCCACGGTGCGCAGACCGTGGTCTCGCAAGGCCTCCACGACTTTGTCGGCCGTGGATTGCACGTGCCGGTTCGAGGTACCGGTTGCTATCACCATGTAGTCGGTGAAATCGCTAATTTTTCGCATGTCGAGCACCGTGACATTGCGTGCCTTGGCGTCGTTCAGCGCGGACTGGACCCAGCGTTGTATTTTGTTCGCAGAATTGGCTTTTGGCATCAGTGATTCCGGGAATGGTAAATCTGATGGGCACGGATATAGTTGAGCACAGCGGGAGGCAACATATTGTCCACAGGTTTTCCGCCCGCGATCGCCGCGCGTATGATTGTGGCGGAAATATTCTGCGGCGTCACCGCCTGGAATAAAATCCTGCCGGCGGCAGTATGTGCGAGCTCGTCCGGTGAATGCGCCACACGATCACGCGCCCAAGGTGGCAAATCATCTGCCACCGGGGCCGCCCAACCGGGCCGGGTCACCACGATGAAATTCGAAAGCCTCGGCAATCGCTCCCATTGGTGCCAAGTTTCAATTCCCTGAAACGCATCCACCCCGAGTAACAGGCACAGCGGCCGTTCGCCATATTCCTCACGCAGGGATTCCAGTGTCAGCACGGTGTACGAAGGCCCACGGCGGCGGATCTCGCGATCATCCACGCGGAAACCGGCCATGTCGGCCACGGCCAGCTCGGCCATGTGGAGACGTTGTTCCGCCGTGGCCACCGGTGGGTCGCGATGCGGGGGAAGGAAGGCAGGGATGACCAGTATCTCCGCTAGTTCGAGCACGTGCCGAATTTCCTGCGCGGGGCGCAGATGGCCGTGGTGAATGGGATCGAACGTGCCGCCAAGAATGCCGAGGGGTTTCACTAAAAGAGTGTTCAGGCGGCCGGCCCCAGTGTTCTGGTCAGGTGCTGTGACGTCAAACGGAAAACCATCTTATTATTGGCGGATATGACCATCCCCGAGCACGATGAACTTCAGCGAGGTCAGCCCCTCGAGACCGACCGGACCACGCGCATGCAGCTTGTCGGTGGAGATGCCAATCTCGGCACCGAGTCCATATTCGAAACCGTCGGCGAAACGCGTCGAGGCATTGACCATTACCGAGCTTGAATCCACTTCACGCAGGAACCGGCGCGCGCGGGTGATATCTTCGGTCACGATGGATTCGGTGTGAGACGAACTATAGCGCCCGATATGATCCATGGCCTCGTCCACATTCTCCACCACGCGAATGGACAGAATGGGCGCGAGGTATTCCGTGTGCCAGTCCTCTTCTGTCGCTGCCTTGATGCCAGAAAGAATTTCGCGGGTGACCTCGCAACCGCGCAATTCGACACCTTCATCCTGATACATCTTGCCCAGCACCGGCAGTACCTTGTTGGCCACGCCGCGCGCCACCAGCAATGTCTCCATGGTGTTGCAGGTGCCGTAGCGCTGCGTCTTGGCGTTGAAGGCGATCTTCACTGCCTTGTCTAAATCGGCCTTGTCGTCAATATACACGTGGCACACGCCGTGCAGATGTTTGATGACGGGGATGGTGGCCTCGGCGCTGATGCGCTCGATAAGCGACTTCCCGCCGCGTGGTACAATGACATCCACGTATTGTTTCAGGCGTATCAACTCGCCCACGGCAGCACGGTCGGTGGTATCCACCACCTGCACGGCCTCCACCGGCAGGCCTGCCTGTTTAAGCCCGGTCTGGATACAGGCGGCGGCGGCGCGGTTCGAATGGATCGCTTCACTCCCGCCGCGCAGGATGGTCGCATTGCCGGATTTCAGACAGAGCCCGGCGGCGTCCGCCGTCACGTTCGGGCGCGATTCGTAAATGATCCCGATGACACCCAGCGGCACGCGCATGCGTCCAACTTGAATCCCGGAGGGACGGTAATTCAGATCAGAGATCTCGCCGACCGGATCGGGCAACGCCGCGATCTGGCGCAGTCCCTCGGCCATGGCCTGGATGCGCGCGGCATTAAGCTCGAGCCGATCGAGCAACGCCGCGTCCAGGCCTTGGGCTTTGCCGGCTTCGAGGTCCTTCTTGTTGGCCGCCAGCAGGGTATCGCTCTGGCGCTCGATCTCTTTCGCCATGGCCGAGAGGGCCAAGTTTTTGGCCGCCGTCTCGGCACGCGAGATCAGCCGCGCCGCAGCGCGCGCGCGCTGACCGACTTCCTGCATGTATTGCCGGACGTCGATCTCGGACGTTTGTTTGGAGGCTACTTTCATCAATTCCTGCCCGTCATCGGCGCGATTAAATCTGGCAAGTGGAGGGCTGGAGCCCGCTCATGGACAGCGCCAGGCATTGCAATTCCTGCCACACATCACCGCTGGCCCGCCCCTTCAGAATACGATCCGTGCGTGCGGCACGAAGCAGCAGGTTCTGCGTCGCCGGGGGTGACAGCCGTTTAAGTGCGCTGCCGACCAGAGGTTTACGTTTCACCCACACCCGGCGCGAGTCGAGCACGCGCATCACCGGCTGTCCGCCCGCCACCAAGCTCGCCATTTGCGCCAATTCGCGTGCTTCGCGCGCCAGCGCCCACAGCACCAAGATGGGTTCCACCCCTTCGCCGCGCAGGCTGCTGAGTATCCGCTCGACAACCACGGCTTCGCCGCGCAGGCTGGCGTCCACCAAGGCAAAAACATTGTAACGGGCATTGTCGCCGAGATTGCCCTCGATGTCATCCAGGCCCACTTCACCACTGGCGAATTGCAGCGAAAACTTGTCAATTTCCTGCGCGCAGGCCAACAGGTTACCTTCCATGAGATGCGTCAATAATTCCACCACGCCGGGTCCCGGTTTTAGACCTTTGGCCTCCATGCGCCGGCGGATCCACACGGGCCATTGCGCTGTCTCCAGTGAATAGGCGACGACGGCCACGCCTGCGGCTTCCAGTGCCTTGGCCCACTTGGTTTCACGCACCGCCTTCTCAAGTTTGCCACAGATAACGAGAAACACAGTGTCCGCGGGAGGCTTTGCCGAGATTTCCATGAGAATTTTCGCACCCATCTCGCCCGGCTTGCCGTTCGGAAGTCGCAGTTCGATCAGACGTCGCTCCGCAAAGAGTGAAAGCGATTGGAGATTCACGAAAAGTCCATTCCAGTCAAATCCACTTTCCACGGTGAACAACTGCCGGTCGAGGAAACCTCCGTGACGCGCCACCTCGCGGATCGCCTGGCAGCTCTCTTCGACGAGCAGCGTTTCCTCGCCGTAGACGAAATAAACCGGCGCGAGTCCGCGCTTGAGGTGATGGATTAACTGGTCAGCGTTTATCGGCATCGTCATTCAACAGGGTAAGACGCGACAGGCGCCGCAGGATCTGCTGCACCGCATCGCGCTGCATTACGCGGCGCAGTTCCTGTTCCTCCATTTCCTTGGCCAGCACGTTTAGCCGGTCGAATGGGTGATCGCGCTGTAGCCTGATAGTCTGCGGCGGAGATAACATTTTGTCACTCTTGTCGACCAGACGGAAACTCACTTCGTATTTCAGCAGGTACTCGTCAACTTTGCCGATGGCCGTTACCGACAATACCTGGCTGTCCGAGAGCTCGCCGTATAGCACCAGACGAGGAGCATCGCCCGACTCCTCGATCTGCACGTTCGTCTGGGCACGCAGGACATTTTTCATTTCCACCAGCAAGGGATTGTTTTCCTGCCGGCTCCCTTCCACCTTGACCTGCAACACCGAAAGCGCGGGCGGCAGATCGAACTTGCCGGCCCCCCGCAGATGAAAACCGCAGGACGAAAGTATTCCTACTGCCGCTACCAGCAGAATCAGAACAGAACGCCTGTTTCCGCGCACGGCGCTATCCCGCCACCACGATGTTCACGAGTTTACCCGGCACGACGATTTTCTTTTTCAGCTCCTTGCCTTGAATGAAACGCTGGATGTTGGCGTCGGCCAAGGCATAGCTCACCGTTTCTTCGTCACTCGCCCCGGCCGGCACCGTGACACGCCCACGCAATTTGCCGTTCACCTGTACCACGATCTCGAGGCTTTCCTGCTTCAAGGCGGCATCGTCGGGTTTGGGCCAGCGTGCATCGATCACGGCCTCCTCGTGTCCGAGTGAGCGCCAAAGACTATGACAGACATGGGGGACAATGGGTGAGAGTGCCAATACCGCAATCTCGAGAGCTTCCTGGCGCACGGCACGGGCGGGTGTTGAATGGACATCGAGCTTGGCCACGCTGTTCAGCAGTTCCATGACCGAAGCAATCGCGGTATTGAAGGTGCGGCGCCGGCCGATGTCGTCGGTAACCTTGGCCAGGGTCTGGTGTGCCTGGCGGCGCAGATCTTTGAGCGCTGATGGCAGCGACGAAAAATCGCGCTTTGCCGTCAGGCCCTGATTCACGTGCTCGGCCACTAACTTCCACAAACGGCGCAGGAAGCGGCTGGCACCGGCCACCCCCTCGTCTGACCATTCGAGCGTCATTTCCGGCGGCGAAGCAAACATCATGAACAGGCGCGAGGTGTCAGCGCCATACTGTTCGATCAGTGACTGCGGATCGACACCGTTGTTCTTGGACTTGGACATGGTACCCATCCCGCCTGATTCTACCGGCAGGCCATCGCTTTTGAGCACCGCGCCGAGTCGCCCGCCTTTGTCGTCGGTGCGGATCTCGACTTCCGCCGGGTTGAAATAGGTGATGCGTCCGCTGGCCGGCTTGCGGAAAAAAATCTCGTTTAACACCATACCTTGGGTGAGCAGACGCTTGAACGGTTCCGGCCCGCGCACCAGGCCGAGATCGCGCATGACTTTCCACCAGAAGCGTGAGTACAAAAGATGCAGGATAGCGTGTTCAATGCCGCCGATGTACTGGTCCACCGGCATCCAGTACTTTACGCGATTGTCCACCATCGCCGCCCCGTTGTCGGGACAGCAATAGCGCGCGTAATACCACGAGGAATCCACGAAGGTGTCCAAGGTATCGGTTTCGCGCCGTGCCGGCTGGCCGCACTTCGGGCAGACGCAATCGACGAAATCAGTACGCTTGTTGAGCGGATTGCCGGTGCCGTCCGGCACGCAATCCTCGGGCAGCACCACCGGCAGATTATCATCTGGCACCGGTACGTCGCCGCAGCGATCACAATGAATAATAGGGATCGGACAACCCCAGTAACGTTGGCGTGAGATACCCCAGTCACGCAGGCGCCACATGGTCTGTTTCTTACCAAGTCCCTTGGCTTTCAGCTCGGCGGCGATGGCATCAACGGCCTCGTTATAGGTCATACCGTCGAACTTGCCTGAGTTTATACACAGTCCATTTTCCTTATCAGCGTACCAAGCCTTCCAATGCTTATCGTTGAAATCATAGTGCGCGTAATCTGACCCTAGAAAATCTGAACCACGTTTGCGCTGAATCTCAATACCATTAGTGATGACCTGTTTGATGGGCAACTTGTAGTGATCTGCGAAATGAAAGTCGCGCTCGTCGTGCGCCGGCACCGCCATCACGGCGCCTTCGCCGTATCCCATGAGCACGTAGTTGCCAACCCAGACCGGCACCGGCTCGCCGGTGAGCGGATGGGTCACGTTGATCCCGGTCGGCAGGCCCTTCTTTTCCATGGTGGCGAGGTCCGCCTCCATGACCGAACCGGCCTTGCATTCCTCGATGAACGCGGCGAGCTCCGGATTGTTTTTCGCCGCGTGCGTCGCGAGCGGATGCTCGGCGGCGACGGCGCAGAAGGTGACACCCATGATGGTGTCGGCACGGGTGGTGAACACCCAAAGTTTCTCATCCTTGCCTTCGAGCTGATAAGGAAAGGCAAAGCGCACGCCCACGCTCTTGCCGATCCAGTTGGCCTGCATGGTCCGCACGCGCTCCGGCCACTCTGGAAGCTGTTCAAGATCGGCCAGCAGCTCTTCGGCATAACGGGTGATCGCGAGGTAATACATCGGGATTTCGCGCTTTTCAATCAGCGCACCGGTGCGCCAGCCGCGGCCGTCGATGACCTGCTCGTTGGCCAGCACCGTCCGGTCCACCGGGTCCCAGTTCACCACTCCGGTTTTCTTGTAGGCGATGCCTTTTTCCAGCATGCGCAGAAACAGCCACTGATTCCATTTGTAATACTCGGGCTGACAGGTAGCGAGTTCGCGTCCCCAGTCGATGGCAAAACCGAGCGAACGCAACTGCTTCTTCATGTAGGCAATGTTGTCGTACGTCCATTTTGCCGGAGGCACACCGTTGGCCATGGCGGCGTTTTCCGCCGGCAGCCCGAAGGCGTCCCAGCCCATGGGCTGCAGCACGTTGCGTCCCTGCAGGCGCTGGTAGCGCGTGATGACGTCGCCGATGGTGTAATTGCGCACATGACCCATGTGCAACTTGCCGGAAGGATAGGGAAACATTGACAGGCAGTAGAATTTCTCCCGCGCCGGGTCTTCCGTCACTTTGAATGCCTGATGCTTATCCCAGTAATCCTGGGCGTCTTTTTCTACTTTTTCGGGAAGATAATCCTGATCCATTGCAAAAGGTGCGGCTCATTACTTAATGAGCCGGAAGGATACCGTAAATTACGGGATTCGTCTGTTTCGACCGGGTCCGATACCACGGTCCGGTTTCTCACACCGGAAGGGAGGGATTATTTTGACTTGGCGTCGTACCGCTCCATCACCTTGTGTGTCAGGTCCATTCCGTCTTCGGCATACAGCAAGCCGGACTCGGAGGCCTCCAAGACCAGACTGAGTTTCATTTCCTTGGCGATGCCCGCGATAATGCCACGAATTTCACCAAGCGCCTTGGAGGTGTATTCGCTGTCTTTCTTGTTGACCTCCTGCTTGGCTTCCTTGACCATCTTCTGGTAGACATCGGCCTTCTCCTGGAATTCCTGCTGCTTGGCTTTCTTCTGCTCCTCGGTCATCAGCAGTTGGTCTTTCTGAAATGCCTGCTGCAGTGCTTTAAGTTTTTCCTCTTCCTTGCTGATGGCGGCTTCCTTTTGCTTGATTATTTTTTCGAACTCGGCCTTGTTTTTCTTGCCGACCTTGCTTTCCAGGAGCACCTTGCGCACGTCCACGAAGGCAATGCCGGACTTGTCGGCGGCGAGAATCGGAGTGTTCAATAACAGGAATAACGGCAGTAGCAGTACAAATCTTTTCATTTCTCCATCCTTGAAAATAAACAGAATCCGCCTCGGTGCGGGCGAGAGGGCAAAATCATATCATTATTGATCGCGGTCCGCGCAGGAATGATCACACTCAAAGCGCGAATGAGACAGCTCCGGAAAAGAATAGTTCTGCGGGAGGAGGAGAACGAGCCTCGATCAGGCCGAGGCGAGGCGAGATCCGTTTTTCAATAATTCCTCGAACTGCTCGGGGGCGAGGGGCTTGCTGTAATAATAACCTTGCATCGCATTGCATTGATGCTTACGCAGGAATTCCAGTTGCTGGATGGTCTCCACCCCTTCGGCCACGACCTTGAGCCCGAGGCTGTGGGCCATGGTGATGATGGTGCTGGCAATAGCCGCATCGTCCTCGTCCCGGGGGATGTCGCGCACAAACGATTGATCGATCTTCAGCACATTAATTGGGAAACGCTTCAGGTAGCTGAGACTAGAATAACCGGTGCCGAAGTCGTCGATGGATATCCGCACGTCCATGGCCACCAGTTCGCGCAAGGTGCTAATAGAGGCCTCCGCCTGCTGCATCACCAGTCCTTCCGTCAATTCCAAGTCGAGCAAGGCCGGGTTAAAGCCGGTTTCCTCCAGTATTTTGTAAATGGATGCTGGTAGATCCTTCTGGTGAAACTGCCGGGCGGAGAGATTTACCGCCACGTAAAGGGACGGGTAATCCATTAATTGCCAACGCCGACATTGCGTGCAGGCAGTGCGCAGCACCCACTCTCCGATGGGAATGATATAGCCAGTTTCCTCGGCCAGCGGTATGAACATCATTGGTGAAATCACTCCGCGCTCGGGATGGTTCCAGCGCAGTAGCGCTTCCATGCCGATGATGCGCCCGGAGTTGCTATCCACGATCGGCTGATAAGCCAGCGAAAACTCGCCGCGCTCAAGGGCGTAGCGCAGGTCATTTTCGAGCGCCAGGCGTTCGGAGACCTTGGCGGTCATATCCGCCATGTAAAACTGGTAGTTGTTCTTGCCGGATTCCTTGGCGCGATACATGGCCACGTCCGCGTTACGCAACAATTCCTGTGCGCCTTGGTCGTCGAAAGGATAAAGCGTAATACCCATGCTGGCGGTGACAAAAAGGTGATGGCCGGCAATGAGAAACGGCTGGTTAAAAACTTCCAGGATCTTCTGAGCGACATGGATGGCATCATCCACGTGCCCCATGTCGGCTAACACCAGCGCGAATTCATCCCCGCTCAAGCGCGCTACCGTATCACCCCGCCGCACCGTCCCGCTCAGCCGAATGGCCACTTCCCGCAACAGGGCATCTCCCATAACATGGCCGAGACTGTCATTGATGTTCTTGAACCGGTCGAGAT
>DATCZH010000122.1:0-5910 GCA_036526015.1 Sulfuricaulis sp. | reverse complement strand
AGAAAAAGGAACACCGAGCTCGAGGATATCCGCGCCACTTTTGACCAGCGCGTGCATCAGGGGGACCGTCAGCCACGGCTCGGGGTCACCCGCCGTTATATAAGGTATGAGCGCGCAGCGGCCGTCTTGCCGCAGCGCCTCAAATTTGCCGGCGATGTGCGACATCAGAATTTGATTCCTTCAATCTCCGCGACCGTGTGAATGTCTTTGTCGCCACGTCCGGAGAGATTGATGACGATGATTTTTTTCTTGCCAAGTTCTGGCGCAAGTTTTTTCGCATAGGCCAGCGCGTGCGCTGACTCCAGTGCCGGCATGATGCCTTCGGTACGAGTCAGTTCATGAAATGCTTCCAGCGCTTCATGGTCGGTGATGGAAACGTATTGCGCCCGTCCGGAATCCTTAAGGAAGGCGTGCTCCGGTCCCACGCCCGGATAGTCGAGACCGGCGGAGATGGAATGGGTCTCGGTGATTTGGCCGTCCTCGGTTTCCAGCAGATAGGTGCGGTTACCGTGCAGCACACCAGGCTTCCCGGCGCACAGCGTCGCGGCATGCCGCCCGGTGGTCACCCCCTCCCCGGCCGCCTCCACGCCGTACAGCGCCACCTTCTTGTCCTTGATGAAAGGATAGAACAGGCCGAGGGCGTTGGATCCGCCGCCGACACAGGCCACCAGGGCATCCGGAAAGCGCTTCTCCTGCGCCTTGATCTGGGTGCGAGTCTCACGGCCGATAACACTCTGGAAATCACGCACCAGCATCGGATAGGGATGCGGGCCCGCGACGGTGCCGATGATGTAAAAGGTATTGTCGACGTTGGTCACCCAATCACGCATGGCCTCGTTCAACGCGTCTTTGAGGGTTTTCGAACCGGATTCCACCGGCACCACCTCGGCTCCTAGCAATTTCATGCGATAAACGTTGATCGCCTGGCGCTTCATGTCCTCGGAGCCCATGTACACAACACATTGCATGCCGAAGCGCGCCGCCACGGTTGCGGTGGCGACACCGTGCTGTCCAGCACCCGTCTCGGCGATTACGCGCGACTTCCCCATGTGGCGTGCGAGCAGAGCCTGGCCGATAGTGTTGTTGATCTTGTGCGCGCCGGTGTGGTTCAGGTCTTCGCGTTTGAGGTAAATCTTCGCACCGCCCCAGTTCTCTGTCAGGCGTTTCGCCAGATACAGCGGACTCGGTCTACCAACGTACTGGCGCAGATCATCGTTGAATTCCTTCTTGAATTTCGGATTGTTGCGCAGGCGCTCGTAGGCCTCGCGTAGCTCCTGGAGCGGCTGCATCAGCGTCTCCGAGACAAACATGCCACCGTAATCGCCGAAGTGTCCGCGCTTGTCGGGAAGGTCGTATGCCGTCATGCCGTAGCTTTCCTGACAGCTTCGATGAAAGCGGATATTTTTTTCGCGTCCTTGATGCCCTTGGACTGTTCAACCCCGCTCGAGACATCCACGGCAAAAGGACGCACCGTGTGCACCGCCTCGGCGACATTCTCCGGGGTGAGTCCACCCGCCAGGATCACGGGCTTGTCGAGACCGGATGGAACCCGGTTCCAGTCAAAGACCTGGCCAGAGCCACCGGCGACATTCGCCACGGCGGTGTCGAGCAGCAAACCTTCGGCATCGGCATAGCGGCGCGCGTGATCGTGCAGGTTGACGTCATCTCGCATGTGGATGGTTTTGATGTAGGGGCGGGGATAGCGTCGGCACTGTTCGGGGGTTTCGTCGCCGTGAAATTGTAACAGATCAAGCGGGACGCGTTTCAGGATGGTTTTCACCGTATCGGAAGCCGCATTCACGAACAGTCCCACCACCGTAACGAAAGGCGGTAGCGCGCGCGTGATGATTAGGGCCTGCTCGGGTTTCACGCTACGCGGGCTTTTCGGCTCGAACACCAGGCCGATGGCATCGGCTCCGGCCTCGGCAGCAGCGATGGCATCCTCAAGGCGAGTGATGCCGCAGATTTTGACGCGCGTGCGCATGTGCCCTCCGGAAGGCCGCGAAGCTTACCAGACGCGGGATACCCGCGGTAGCCGCCCGGCCGCTACCGGCGCTCAAGCCGATTCGATATCGAGCCGGTGCGCCTTGCGCCCGCCGCTCCGCAGTTCCTCGCTGTGCTGCACGTGAAGGACGTTGCGTTCCATGTCCTCGGTCGACCAGGTGTCCACGCCCGAGCGGGCCGCCGGCGTGGTTGCAAACGCCGGAAATGACGCCAAACTTCCCTCCCTGCCAAGTGACCGCGAGGCGGGTGTTCCCCGCGAGCACTTCCGTCGACTGGCTGAATATATCCGCGGGTCCGAGGTCATACCAAGATTGCTTATCCATTTGTCCAGTCTCCTGTCATTGACAACAAGGGAAAGCGGAGCGGTGCTCCTTTTCAGTTCAGGTCCGGAAACAGCAGATCGCGCGGCGATTCCGGGATTCCCGCCGTCGGCGGGTATTCCACCGACACCAGATACAGGCCGTCAGCGGCGGCGGTTACGCCACCGGCCTTGCGATCGCGCGCCGCGAGCACCTCGCCAGCCCAAGCCGGCTCGCGATCACCCGCGCCGATGGCCATCAAGACACCAGCGATATTGCGCACCATGTGCTGCAGAAAGGCGTTGGCGTGGGCACGGATGTGGACAAACTCACCCCGACGTTCAATCTCCAGCGTCCGCAATTCCCGCACCGGACTTTTCGCCTGGCACTCGGTGGCACGAAATGAAGTGAAATCATGCTCGCCCATCAGAAAGCGCGCGCCTTGCCGCATCCTGTCTACATCCAGCGGCCGGTAGTCATGCGTCACGCGCCGTGCGAGCCAGGTTGGCCGCGCCGGGCGGTTGAGAATGACGTAATGATAATGCCGACCTGTTGCGGAATAACGCGCATGAAAACTATCCCCTACCGGGCCGGTCCAGAGTGTCACCACGTCGGAAGGGAGATGGCTGTTGGCGCCGCGCACCCAGGAATAGGCGCTACGCACGGCACCGGTATCGAAATGAATAACCTGCGCGGCCGCATGCACGCCGGCGTCCGTGCGTCCGGCCACCGTCACCTGGAGCGGTTCATCGGCCACCCGGGAAAGGGCTGCTTCCACGACAGCTTGGATAGAACGTGCCTTGTCCTGCCGCTGCCAGCCGGAAAAATTCGAGCCGTCGTATTCAAGGATCGCGGCAATACGCATAGCGCAAGTATTCTACCCGCTCGCTCCTTTCCGGGCGGAATACTTCCTTGAGTTGAGGATGAGCTTCTTATTCATTCGACACCACCGGGCAACAACATTTTCAAGGTTGCTGAATGATGCTCACGCAGGTACAGCACCGCCGTGACCAGCGTGGCAGCCGCCACAAACACCCACGGGTGCACAAACCAGCCAAGCGCGGCAAGACTGAAATAATAGGCGCGCAGCCCCTGATTAAAATCTTTCGAGGCATGGGTGCTGACTTCCGCGGCACGCCGTGCATAGTCGTTATCGGCGGTTTTCGGTGTCGCGCCGATCAATACTGAACAATAATTAAATTGGCGCAACGCCCAAGTAAACTTGAAAAACGCGTACACGAAGATTACACCCAGCACGAGCAGTTTAAGCTCCCATTGCCCCAGCGTGGTTCCAGCGGCGAACGGAAGCGCGCGCACGATTTCAATGCCACGGTCGCTGGCACCGAGAATCGCCAGCAACCCGGCCAGGATCAGCAGCGACGTTGAGGCGAAGAATGAAACTCCCTGTAACAAATTACGCAGAATATTGACGTCCGCGACGCGGTTGTCGCGCAATACCATTTGGCGCATCCACGCTTCGCGGTGCGCATGCATGACGGCGCGCAGCGAGTGTGAACGCCACGCTCCACGGTCTGCATACCAGGTGTAACCCACCCAGATGGAAATGAACCAGGCCAGACTAAGGATGTCAGCGGTGGGTATTTCGAACATGCGCCCCTCTTAATTGCCGTTCGAAACACACTGTGTCACGTCTTGAGTTTCTTTTCCACGAGACGTGACTGCGCCTCAAGGGGCTGGTAACGGTAACCTCGTCCCGGCTGATTCACTCGTTCACCCTGCCTTCTGATTGCCGCAACATGAATCGGCGTCTTTCGTGAACTTGCCTCATAGTGATGATCAGCGAACAATCTTCCACTCTTGGGAAGCAGGTTATTTCGTAATTTCGACGGCCTTCACGTCCTGATAGCCTTTTGGCAATTTCGATCCCCGTTGAGCACGTTCGCCCTCGTAAAGTTCAATCTCCTCCGGTGAAACAGTCAGATCGCCTTTCGCTGCTCGGATAATCAGCGGCCGATTTGCTCCCAGAACGACGACACCGGCCAAGGCTTCTTGGCGATTGCTAAATTTCGCAGCCGGGATATTCAGGATCTTGTTCCCCTTGCCTTTCGGCATTTGTGGTAAATCCTTGACCTTGAAAACCAGCATTTTTCCAGTAGTCGTGACGGCCGCGAGAGAATCCTTGTTGACGTCAGCCACAGGCTGCGGTGGTAATACCATCGCATCTTTCGTCACTTTCAGCACCGCCTTGCCGGCCTTTTTGTTGGAAACCAGATCATCGAGTTTCGCAACAAAGCCATAACCAGCGTCAGTCGCGAGCAAATATAAATCTTCCGGGCTACCCATCATTACGCCAGCCCAGGTCGCCCCCGGTGGCGGATTAAGGCTGCTGCTCAATGGCTCGCCGTGACCGCGCGCCGAAGGCAATTTATGCGCAGGCAGAGAATAGCTGCGGCCGGTGGAATCCAAAAACAACGCGATCTGGTTGGTTCGGCCATGCGCGGCCTGATGAAATTTATCGCCAGCTTTGTAGTCGAGCGTGCGCGGGTCCATTTCGTGCCCCCGGGCGGCGCGCACCCAGCCCTTCTCCGAAAGAATCACGGTGACCGGTTCCGCCGGCAGCAGTGCCGTTTGGTCGATCTGCTGCGCGGCTTCGCGTTCCACCAGCGGCGAGCGGCGTGCATCTCCATATTCATGTGCATCTTCGATCAACTCGTCGCGGACGACCTGCTTCAGCAGTCGTGCAGATTTAAGCGTCTTTTCTAGATGCTGGCGTTCGCGCGTCAGTTCTTCCTGTTCCCCGCGGATTTTCAGCTCTTCTAGCTTGGCCAGGTGCCGCAATCGGGTTTCCAGTATTGCCTCGGTTTGCGTTTCACTCAACTTGAACCGCTTCATGAGCACCGGTTTCGGCTCGTCCTCGCGACGGATGATGCGAATGACATCATCCAAATTAAGGTAGGCAATCAACAAGCCATCGAGAATGTGCAGCCGCGCTTTAACGCGATCGAAGCGGTGCTGCAACCGCCTACGAACCGTGGTCGTGCGGAAATTCAGCCACTCCTTAAGTAGCTCCTTAAGATTGTAAACCCGTGGACGGCCCGCCAGGCCGATCATGTTCAGGTTCACGCGGTAGGTGCGCTCAAGATCAGTGGTGGCAAACAGGTGAGACATGAGCTCAACCGGATCGATACGAATGGATCGCGGTACAATCACGAGCCGCGTAGGATTCTCATGATCAGATTCATCGCGCAGGTCTTCAACCATGGGCAGTTTTTTCTGTTGCATCTGCCGTGCGATTTCCTCGATGATCCGCGAGCCTGATACCTGGTACGGCAGTGCGGTGATGACAATATCGCCGTCTTCGGATTCCCATTTGGCCCTGGCCCGGATCGTCCCGTTGCCGGTCTCGTAAATGGCACGAATCTCTTTTTTTGGCGTGATGACCTCGGCCTCGGTAGGATAATCCGGACCCTTGATATGTTTGCATAAATCCTTGAGCGTGGCCTCCGGATTCTCCAGCAGATGCACGCACGCTGCTGCAACTTCGCGCACATTGTGTGGCGGGATGTCGGTGGCCATGCCGACCGCGATGCCCGTCGTGCCGTTCAGCAGTGCGTGCGGGAGGCGCGCCGGCATGATTTTCGGCTCC
>DATCZH010000121.1:0-3728 GCA_036526015.1 Sulfuricaulis sp. | reverse complement strand
TTCAGGTGTTTCCCGTGACTGTCGTTCCGGGAAATGAAACGGGAAACCGGTGCGTTTGTCGTAATACGTCAAACCATCCCGGCGCTGCCCCCGCAACGGTAAACGAGTTATTTTGAAAGGGTCCTATCCAGGACGCTTTCGGGCGAATCAACAGCCACTGCGCACAGCGCGGGAAGGCGATTCGCCGGGGTAACCCACTCGTGAGCCCGGAGACCGGCCTGAGGCAACCCATAGGGTGTCGCGGAGGGCGGCCCGGGCGGCAATGGCCTCTTCGCATTCCGCTTGCCCCTCCTCCGCTGCCATCGTGTCAACCACCGCGCGGGTGCGCTCGGATAGCGGAGGCAATTCATGCAACCAGCATTGCTCTTTTTCGCCACGGCCTTGGTGACCTTATTCTGTCCATCAGGCGCGTTGGGAAATTCCACGCTTCAGAGAAATGCCGTCATTGTCACGGCAACGCGCCTACTGGATGATAGCGCGCGCCTGCCGGCCGCCGTCACGGTCCTAACAGCCGAGGATATTTCCCGCAGCCCGGCACACTCGCTCCCGGAAATTCTAGCGCTAGAGGCAGGCGTTTCCCTGCGCAGTCTTTACGGGAATCACGCGGTGCGCTCAACGCTGGATATCAGAGGTTTCGGTGCCACCTCGACCCAAAATACGCTTATCTTGCTCGATGGCCGCCGTTTGAATGACCTCGATCTCTCTGCCGTGGATTTTGCCTCCCTTCCACGGCAAAACATTGAACGCATCGAGATCATCCGTGGGGACGGCGGCGTGCTATATGGCGATGGTGCCGTGGGGGGGGCCATCAACGTTATTACGAAACAGGCGGGTCGTGCCGGGACCTCCGGCAATGTCACGTTGACCGCAGAATCCCACCAGACGCGCCGCTTCGATGCGGCGATAACACATGGCCAGGGAGAATATGCCGTTAATACCAGCGCCAGCTGGATTGACTCGGACGGATATCGCCGCAATAACGCGCTCGAACAGACCAATCTGCAG
Source organism: Sulfuricaulis sp. (assembly GCA_036526015.1). Taxonomy (GTDB): domain Bacteria; phylum Pseudomonadota; class Gammaproteobacteria; order Acidiferrobacterales; family Sulfurifustaceae; genus Sulfuricaulis. The sequence goes on along the minus strand of DATCZH010000121.1, from coordinate 2,723 downwards.
GCAGATTGGCGGATACGCCAAGAGCGGGTGGAATGGTTTTTCCAATTCAATGCGGATGACCAGAGTCTACGCCTGCCAGGAGAACGGCGAGTTGAACCCGGCGCCGGTATCGATGAGCTTTCCCAAGACCGGCGTGGCACGTCCCGTCCGCGCGATTATGCGGATCAGGCCGGTTTCTCGCTGGTCGCGGGGAAACACCATTTCCTTGACGCAGACAAGGAAATGATCGTAGATGCCGGACTCCGCCGCAAAAACCAGAAGGCCTTTTTCGATGATTATGCTTTTGGCGGGATGTTTGCCAATTATGTCGATACGATACTCGCCACCGCCTCACTCACGCCGCGTTTCAAAAGCCGACACAACCTGTTCGGTCATGCGGGCGAGGCGACCCTCGGCGTGGATTATTATCATTCTCAGTACGATTCCAACCGTTCTTTAAACCCTTCCACCGCCAGCATGCCGATCCATCGCCTCGATGTCAGCCAGACCAGCGTAGCCATCTACGGGCAAAACACCAGCGACGTCAGTGAACACGCTGCACTTACCACGGGGGTTCGCTGGCAGCGGGTTACGATGGAGGCGCACGATGCCTTTGATAGCAGTGCCCCGGGCGGGGCATTCGGCAGTGGTGCGCCGGATCGTCACAGCGCCCATAACGAACACATGCTGAATCTCGGTATTCGACGTCGGCTAAATAAAAGTTGGTCCGTCTATGCAAAAGCTGCGCGAAGTGTGCGATTCGCCACGGTGGATGAATTCTTTCAGACCGACCCTAATAATTTCTTGCAGACGTTCTCCCCGCTCGAACCACAAACGGGTGAAAGCATCGATCTGGGCGCGGATTTCGCGTATGGTGAAACTCGCTTTGATGCCAGCATCTTTCATATGAATTTGCGCAATGAAATTCATTTCAATCCGACCACGTTTGCCAATGAAAACCTGGATCCCACGCGGCGGCGTGGCCTGACATTGTCTGCCGTCCGGAAACTTTCCGAAGACACTCGCGTTTCGGCAAATTACGGCTACACACGCGCCGCGTTCCGGGAAGGTGCCTTCGCCGGCAAAGTGGTTCCCCTGGTGTCAACACATACTGGAAGCCTGTCCATGATCTGGCAGGTGAGCCACGGGCTGGTGTTCTCCGCGGCGGCACGCTACACCGGGAACAAACGATTCGACAACGATCAAACCAACGCCTTCAGCAAGATCCCATCGTATTCCACCGTGGACATCAAACTCATGGGGGAACAGCGTCCCTGGAATTGGCAGGCCGGTATTAACAATCTGCTGAACAAGGAAGCCTTCGATTACGGCATTCGCAGCACCAGTTCACCAAACACGTATAATGCCTACCCGCTCCCGGAAAGAAATTTGGCTGTTTCGCTAGGGAGGTTTTTCTGACGATGTTCACGCTCCTTTTCCGGCGGACCCTGATGGCGTTTATGGCTATCTCGCTTGTGCTTCATGTGTTAGTGCTGGCGGGATTCAATTCGTTATCCTATTCAACCTCGACTTCTCGTTTGGGCATGCCGTGGATCAGTGTGTGGCTAGGCACACTGAATGAACTTGGGTCTTCTCCCTCGTTGGCTCATGCCAAAACGGTGCTCGCGCCGGCAGACAATAACCGTACGGTCCCGGCAGATATTCCTCAAGAGCCTCCCGAAACTGCCGCAGGTACGTGGCCAGTGACTAAGAGCAAAACGCCGATCCTGGACAAGCCTTCCACGGCTGGAGACGAGTCGCGTGAACTCGCGCGTAACCATTTGCAGGGGTTGCTTCAAACCCGATTATCCGACTACCTCGTATATCCTCCGCTCGCCAGAAGTCGCGGCTGGGAAGGCACGGTCCTGATGGGGCTGCGTGTGGAACCTGATGGACATCTCGACAAAATCCATGTCGCGCGCAGTTCCGGCTATGCCGTTTTGGACAATTCGGCGCTACACTCGCTTCATCGGCTCGGTAATCTCGTCGAAGCTTCGGCCTGGCTCGAAGACCGCGGCATCGACGTACAGCTGCCTGTCATCTATCAATTAATTGATAACTAATCATGGGGCATCGACTTTCCAAAATAACCACCCGCACCGGCGATGATGGAACGACCGGCTTAGCCGACGGTTCGCGCGTGAAAAAAACGAATCGGCGTATCGAAGCGATCGGGACGGTGGATGAACTGAACAGCCTACTCGGCGTTCTGCTGACAAAGGAAATGCCCCGGGAGATGCGCCAGGGATTGACGGATGTGCAAAACGATCTTTTCGACCTCGGCGGCGAACTCAGCATTCCCGGAAGCATTACTGTCTCTGAAGACCAGGTCATGCGTCTGGAGACCATGCAGGAAAATCTGAATGCAGATTTACCCCCGCTCAAGGAATTCATTCTTCCCGGAGGAATGGAATCAGCGGCCCTTTGCCATCTGGCGCGCAGCGTGTGCCGACGCGCAGAACGACGTGTCATTCATCTCGGTGAAAATGAACCGGTGAATGCCGTTACCATAAGATATCTGAATCGCCTATCCGACCTGCTCTTCGTCACCGCCCGGGTATTGAATCGTCAGGCCGGAAAGGCCGATGTCCTCTGGAAGCCGGGAAACCACTAATCGTCCTACTACAGGGCGCTTGTTTTCCGTGCCACCTCGAGCGCCGCGCAAACCTTCTCGGCACCCTGCAATATCCGGGGACTGCTGCGGTGGATCAAGTCCGGGGGAATATAAAACAGATTTCCGTTAG
>DATCZH010000120.1:0-3169 GCA_036526015.1 Sulfuricaulis sp. | reverse complement strand
GCACATTCCACTGCGCCGGATACATTCCGAGCTGTTCGACCTGGTGTAGTTGGTTGTTGAGAGAGCGCGACAGCGCGTGTAAAACAAATGAAGATGTCGTCCCGTGGTATTGATAGGGAGACGGACATCAATGCCGAAATACTTGTCCACGCTGTGTAGGCGCCATACTGGAGAGCAAGATGCGTGAAAAATGGGCACAACGAATTGCCATGCTGACCGGCGGGTTAGTTGCGGTGCTCGCCGTTGTGTTTGCCTACTTCCAGAATCCCCGACATCGGCCATCTCCGACCGCCGCACCACCAGCAGACGTTGTGCTCTCACCGCTTGTCGAAAGTGGACGCGAGGTGTATGCATTAAAAGGGTGCGCGCGTTGTCATGCGATTGCAGGGCGTGGCAATCCGCGCATCCCTTTGGATGGAGTCGGTGCGCGGCTTAGCGAGGAGGAAATCCGCCTTTGGATCACGCCACCCGTAAGGCCAGACAAGAGTTTTCAGGCGGATCACGCCAATGTCGAGCTGACAGCGGTGCAGCGCGAGGCGCTGACGGCTTACCTGCGCAGTTTAATAAAAGCCAGACCCGGGTCAGAATAAAGGGGCGGAGGTATTGATCTTGTCGACTTGAAACAACTGCTGAAACAGCCCGGAGTGTCTCGAGGCAAATAAAGTGAAAGCCATAGACAATATCAAGCATTGGGCCAAAGTCGTTGGCAATTTCTTCAGCGACACCTTTATCGGGCGCTCAATCGTCTTTATCAGCCTGCCGCTGGCGCTCCTGGTGGTCGCTTTCTGGGAGACCGAGCAGGAACCCCCCATCTTCGATGCCCAGGTGCACTACAACCAAGAGTCGTGGGATCGCGTCTCGGTTGAGGCCATCCTGGGCACCTCGAAAAGCAAGAATGTCCCGTGGTTGCTGGTCGGCAGTTTGCCGAACGAGGGCACACAGCGCCTGTACCGGGGCAATCCGGATCGGGTGATTCCGATGATGGTGCCGTACCGTAGCCGCGAAGAGCGCGAAACCTGGTTCAACGACCCGAAAACCATTCAGTATATCGAGAGTGAACTTGGACTTTTGCCCTATCGCGGAATCGGGGAGTTCTTCCTGTTTTCCGGTCAGGTGGACACGCCGGTGGTGCGCAGCATGGTGGAGTTGGCCCTGAATCGCCGCTTGGTGCTACACGCGCGCTCGGATCATCACGCGATACGCCAGCTGTTCGAGTTTGGGCCCGACCTGCATATCCTCTGGGCACACGCTGGGATGTTCACACCCCCAGGAATCGTCGGCGAAATGCTAGGGCGGTATCCGCGACTGTGGGTCGATCTTTCTCTGCGAGAAGATGTCGCGCCAAAGGGGAAACTTAACCCTGAATGGCGTGAAGTGATTCTCCGCCATCCAAACCGGTTTTTGCTCGGGAGCGGCACCTACAACACCGAATACTGGTACAAGTTCCGGTATTTCTTCGATAAGTACCGTGAGTGGCTCAAAGATTTACCTATCGGTCCGGCTGAGCAAATCGCCTTTCGCAACGGCCTGGAATTATTTAATGTGGAATACCGCGAATCTGTCCATGCCGGAAGCCAAGAAAAAAAATAGTGGTTGGGGCCGTGCAGCCTCCCGCGCCGGTCGCCATTCTTCCCCACCGGTGAACATTTCTCCGGGCGCTCGCGTTGGACACTACAAAGTCGGCAGACGACTGCACGAAGGCGGCATGGCAAACATATATGCTATTAATGCGCCTCGGGCGCGCGTGCCACTCGTGATCAAGTCGCCAAAGCTCGGACGCGATCATCCCCTTTCAAGTCAGATGGCGTTTGACAACGAATTGCAAGTGCTCACGCGCCTGCGCGGATCGCATGTGCCGCGCCTCGTGGCCAGCAGCGACTCGCGCCTGCGGCCGTACCTGATCATGGAACGCATCGAAGGCGATGTCCTGGCACAGGCAGCGAAGCGCGCGCCGATCGAGATCGAGGAGCTGTGCAAGCTTGGCGCGCACCTGTGCCGAGCGGTGCATGCCCTGCACCACCAAGATGTTATCCATCTTGATCTCAATCCGTCTAATGTGCGCAATCGTGCCAGCGGCGAGATGGTGTTGATCGATTTCGGCATGGCGCACCACGCCCAGCTTCCGGACCTGCACGATGCCGCATTTGGCGAGGAGGAGGGCACGACGCCATACATTGCGCCGGAACAATTACATCATGTGCGCAGCGACTCGCGAAGTGACATCTATGCCATTGGGGCGATTCTCTATCAGCTTGCGACCGGTCAATATCCATTCGGCCGGCCGAACGTGTTGTCACTCGCCAAACGTCTGGTAATGCCACCATACCCGCCACGCTATCATAGGCCGGAACTGCCGGCGTGGTTGCAGGAAATCATACTGCGCTGTCTCGAAATTCGACCGGATCGTCGCTACGCCACAGCCAAGAAGATTGCTTACCAGCTCACACATCCCGAGGCCGTGCATGTCAGTGCACGTGGCCATGCCACCCGTCCACCCGGCTGTTGGCAGCGCCTGCGTGGCTGGCTGCGTTCGCTGTTCCAGAAATTCGAAGAACAACCGCCGTTGCGTCCGTATGAACGTTTGGCCACGCGTCCGCATGTGCTCGTCGCACTTGATCTTGGACAGTGCTCAAAGGCTCTCAGCGAGGCGTTGCACCGCGCCGTGCGGCGTCTTGCGCACAGTGAACCACACAGCTATTTTACCTGCCTGTCGGTGTTGCCAAGGCAAGAACGCACATCATCCGAAAGTGCCACCGCGCCCGACGTAACGCGCCAGGTTGCCATGCGCAACTGGGCGCAAGCGCTCAAGCTCGCGCCGACGCGCCTGGTATTTCAGGTGCTGCCCGGCGATCCGGCGCACGCGATTGTGGACTACGCGCGCCAACACCAGGTGGACATGATCGTGATTGGCCCACGCAAGAGTTCGGCTTTGCGATGGCGTCTTGGCAGTGTAACCGCCGTGGTCGCCGCCCAGGCGCCTTGCAGCGTCACCGTGGTACGCACCCGCCAGAATGAAGAATTGATCAAATCAAAAAAGACCAGGCGCTAGCCATGTCAATGGTTGTCCGTAAGGCGGCAACCGAATGTTATACCGGCGTATGAAACCGCTTAAGCCTTCCTGCAGACGGTGGCTGTGATGATAAAGAAAGAATCATTCTGTAGAAAAACC
>DATCZH010000119.1:0-24884 GCA_036526015.1 Sulfuricaulis sp. | reverse complement strand
GGCCGTTCGATCGCCGTGATGAGCCGCAGCAGCGTGCTTTTACCCGCGCCGGAGTGTCCGGTGATGAAGGCCATTTCACCGGCTTCGATGCGCAGGTTGATGTCGCGCAAGGCATCGAAACCACTAGGGTAACGCTTGAATATATGAGTGAATTCAATCATCACAAGGGTCTTTCAAGGCGGGGGCAACAGGGCGTCGACATATTCCTGCGCGATGAATTCTCGCAGATCATCTGCGCCTTCGCCGACGCCGATAAAGCGAATGGGAAGCCCGGTTTGGCGCGCCATGGCGATCAGGATGCCACCCTTGGCAGTACCGTCGAGCTTGGTTAGCGCGAGTCCGGAGACGCCCACGGCTTCACGAAAATGACTGAGCTGCGAGAGGGCATTCTGGCCCGTTCCGGCATCGAGCACCAGCAGCACCTCGTGCGGGCCATCGGGAAGTGTTTTATTTATTACGCGGCGGATTTTCTTTAGCTCATCCATCAGCCCTTCATGCGTATGCTGGCGGCCGGCGGTATCCACGATGAGCACTTCACTTTGCCGCGCCACGGCGGCATTGAGTGCATCGTGCACTACTGCGGCGGCATCGGCGCCGGTATGTTGGGCGATGACAGGGATGTCGAGATGTCCAGCCCAGGATTTCAGCTGTTCGATGGCGGCGGCACGAAAAGTGTCAGCCGCCGCCAGGGTTACTGATAAACCATCATTTTTCAGGCGGTTCGCCAGTTTGGCAATGGTGGTGGTTTTACCCACGCCATTGACGCCCACAACCATGATCACAAACGGCTTGGGGGAAGCGGCAATCATGAGCGGCTGCTGACAGGGTTCGAGAATTGAAAGAATGCCTCGGCGGAGGGCTTGGTACACGGCGCGTGTGTCTTTTAGCTCTTTGCGCGAGACCTGGCCCGAGATTCCCTGCGTCAGGAAGCGGGTGGTGTCCACCCCAACGTCGGCGGACAGCAACAGCGTTTCCAGTTCCTCGAAAAGCGCCTCATCAAGTGCTCGGTTCCCGAGCAACAGGTCGGCGAGCCCGCGCGTGAAGCCGCGCTGGGTGGCGGCAAGTTTGTCGCGCAGCCGGCCCAACAGACCCGTGGCGCGCTTTGTCTCGGCCTGATTCGGATGGCGGGGCTGGTTCAACGGGTGATCCTGATGGAAACTTTTCCGGTGATACTGATCAAAGCTATGGCACAATAGTATAAAAGATTCATCACGGAAACCCCATGATTCTTAAAATATCAGGGCTCGTGCTCCTGAGCTTTCTGCTGATCGCGTGCAGCAAGACGCACGAAACCACCTTGGCCAATGGCCTGCGCGTCATAGTGCGGGAAGATCACCGTTCTCCCGTGGTTGTTTCGCAAATCTGGTACAAGGTGGGTAGCCAGGACGAGCCTGCGGGGCTCACCGGCATTTCACATGTACTTGAACACATGATGTTCAAGGGCACGGCCCGCCTGAAGCCCAACGAATTCTCGCGCATCATCGCCGAGAACGGCGGACGCGAGAACGCCTTCACCAGTCTCGACTACACCGCCTATTTTCAGCAGTTGGAAAAATCACGTCTGCCCATCGCCTTCGAGCTGGAAGCTGAACGCATGCAGAATCTGGTGCTGACCGAAGAGGAGTTCAAGAAGGAAATCAATGTCGTGATGGAGGAACGCCGGCTTCGCACCGAGGACAGTCCCGAGGCATTGACTGGCGAAAAATTCATGGTCACAGCCTTTGAAAAACATTCGTACCGGAATCCGATCATCGGTTGGATGAAGGATTTGGAGTCCATCACGGTCAAAGATCTTCGCGACTGGTATCGCCGTTTCTATACCCCGGCTAACGCAATCCTGGTTGTGGCAGGAGACGTGAAGCCAAAAGAAGTTTTCGCGCTGGCTGAAAAGTATTTTGGACCGGTGCCAGCGGCACAGCCGGTGAAATCATCCGAAGTGGTGGAGCCACCGCAAAAAAGTGAGCGACGCGTGCGTGTCTCGCTCCCGGCAGAGGTCCCTTACTTGCTGCTGGGCTATCACGCTCCAGTGCTTACTACGGCCGGCCGCGACAGCATTGCTGAATGGGAACCCTATGCTTTGAGCATCCTCGGCGGTGTGCTCAACGGCGGACAGGCCTCGCGTTTCAAGCGTGAGCTGGTGCGTGAGCAGAAAATTGCCGCCAACATCGATGTGGATTATTCGGCCAGTTCTCGCTCTTCCACCATGCTGATGATTGAGGCCACGCCGGCCAATGGAAAAACTGCCGAAGAAACAGAAAAGGCCATCCGTCAGCAGATTGAACGTCTTCGTAACGATCTTGTCACGGCAGAGGAGTTGAAGCGCGTGAAAGCGCAGGTAGTGGCAAACAATGTCTATTCGCGTGATTCGGTGTTTTACCAGGCGATGCAGATCGGTCGCTTGGCCGCCATCGGTCTCGACTGGCGTCTGATCGATGGCTTTGTCGACAAACTTAACGCCGTGACCGCGGAACAGGTACGTACCGTGGCGCGCAAGTATCTCATCGACACGAACCTCACGGTCACTATGCTTGATCCGCAACCGATGAAACGAGGTAAACCGCGAGCGGCTTCACGCAAAGGAGGTGTCGGTGTTCACTAGGTGGCTGTTGCTCTTCAGTCTATTCAGCGTGCCGGCCAGCGTCACGGCGTCGGTGAAAATCGAGCATTGGACCCTGGGTAACGGTGCGCACGCCTACTTTGTCGAGAGCCACGAACTGCCGATGTTACAGGTGCGCGTGGTGTTCGATGCCGGTTCCAGCCGCGATCCCGCCGATAAAGCAGGCGTGGCCATGCTAACGGCGGCAATGCTAGATGAAGGAACGAAAGGCCTGTCCGCGAATGACATCGCCGTCCGTTTTGAAAGTGTCGGCGCCGAATTCGGCACGGGCGTAGACCGTGACATGGCCAGCATCAGCCTTCGCAGCCTGTCGGATTCTGCCTTACTGGATACGGCGCTCGATCTTCTGGCGCAGCTCCTGGCAGCACCCAGCTTTCCCACAGCGGATCTCGAACTCAAGCGCGCCCAGTCATTGGTTGCCCTGCAGAAAGATGCGCAATCGCCGGGCGCGATTGCCGCGAAAACCTTCTATCACGAACTTTATGGCCAGCATCCCTATGCCAGTGATCCACTGGGTGATGAAAAAAGCCTCAAGACCATTACGCGTGAAGACCTGATGACGTTTCATCGTCGTTACTATGTCGGCGCCAATGCGCGGGTCGTGATCGTGGGCGACGCCAGTAAGCGTCAGGCGCGAAAAATCGCTGAGCGCGTGGTAGGCAAACTCCCGGCCGGAAAAGTGCCGGCACCCCTCCCGCCGGTGCGTAAGCTCTTTACGGGCTGGCAGAAGCACGTGGTGTTTCCCGCCACCCAGACCCACGTCAATATGGGCCATCCGGGCATGCGGCGAGGTGATCCAGATTATTTTCCGCTTTACGTTGGCAATTACATCCTCGGGGGTGGCGGACTGGTATCGCGCCTGTCGGTGGAGGTGCGTGAGAAGCAGGGACTGTCCTACAGTGTCTACAGTTATTTTCTCCCGTTGCGCATGCCGGGACCGCTATCTATCGGACTGCAGACAAAAAACACGCAGCGAGATCAGGCGATCAAGCTGGTCCGCCATGTGCTAACGAAATTTGTCACCGAAGGTCCCACGGAGAAAGAATTGGAAGCCGCCAAAAAGCATCTCACCGGCAGTTTTCCGTTACGCATAGACAGTAACGGCAAAATTGCCGAGTATCTCGCGGTAATTGCTTTTTACGATTTGCCGCTTAATTATCTTGATAGCTTCATTACGCGCATCGAGGCCGTGACGCTCAAGCAGATTCGCGATGCCTTCCGGCGGCGTGTGCGTCCCGAGCACATGGTAACGGTGACGGTTGGTGCCGGACGCTGACCGGAAACGCGTACGGCGAACCATGTCCCGGCGTACTATCGAACCGATGCCGGTTACCTCGCCTTCGAAATCTTCTTACCCGCGCAAGTTGCGCATCATCGGCGGACGTTGGCGCGGGCGCCTGCTGGATGTCACCGAATCTGAAGGTCTGCGTCCCACGCCTGACCGGGTGCGTGAGACGCTGTTCAACTGGCTGGCGCCGTACATTGCCGGAGCAGACTGCCTTGATCTTTTTGCCGGAACCGGCGCGCTTTGCCTGGAGGCGCTCTCACGCGGGGCGGCGCGCGTGGTGATGGTGGAAAAAATTCCACACGTGGCAGATCGTCTGCGACAGCATGTGGAACGACTAGAGGCCGAGGGAGCGGAAGTAGTGCTGGCCGATGCTTTGGATTTTTTGGGGCGGACACCGAGGGCGTTTGATATCGTTTTCATCGATCCTCCGTTTAAAAGCCATCTCATCCCGGAATGTGCCGCCCGGATGGAGGCGCACGGCTGGCTCAAGCCCGGCGGATTGGCCTATATCGAGGCGCCAAGTAAAAACAGCAATCTGGCGCTGCCAGCAACCTGGGAGCTGATTCGCAGCAAAAAGGCCGGGCAGGTGGGGTATCATCTGGCGCGAAAGACCGGCTAATCATCGGGTCTTCTTGATATTCATCAATGAGGCAATCAATGACAATGATAAAGTTGGTTTTTATTCCAAGAGGCTGAATGAAAGTCATCGCGCTGTACCCTGGCACGTTTGACCCGGTTACCAACGGCCACACGGATCTGGTGCGGCGGGCGGCGCGGCTGTTCGACGAAGTGATCGTGGCTGTCGCGGCCAATCCGCAGAAGCAGCCGCTGTTCGACTTGTCGGAGCGCGTGGAGCTGGTGCGCGCCGTGCTGGCGGATGTCAAGGGGGTGAAGGTCACCGGCTTTGATAATCTTCTCGTCGATTGCGTACGGCAGCACAAGGCCAATGTGATCCTGCGGGGTTTGCGTGCGGCCTCGGATTTTGAATACGAATTTCAGCTCGCAGGCATGAACCGGCGGCTGGCGCCGGAAGTGGAAACGGTTTTCATGACACCGTCGGAGCAGGAGATGTTCATTTCGGCTTCGCTGGTGAAGGAGATCGCCCTGCTGGGAGGCAACGTATCGGATTTCGTGGACGCGCGCGTGGCGACTGCGATGGCGGCGAAAATACGCTAAGATGGATGAGCATTAACCGGATTATTTTTGCAGGTATTTATGTCTTTGCTGATTACCGACGAGTGCATTAATTGCGACGTGTGCGAGCCCGAGTGCCCGAATGGCGCTATCTTCCAGGGCGAAGAAATCTACCAGATCAATCCCGAACTTTGCACGGAATGCGTCGGCCATTACGAGACGTCGCAATGTGTGGACGTCTGCCCCGTGGATTGCATCATCCTCGATCCCCATCACTCCGAGACCAAAGAGCAGTTGCGGGTCAAGTATCAGGGGCTGATTCAACAAAGCGCGTAAGCTGGTTTATTTCCGATATCGAGGTGGCCATGGCCACCTTTCTTTTTTTCTGCATCCTTTATCCTTTGCTTCGTCATAGGGTATTCGTTATCGTGAGAGGCATGTCCACTCTTCTGCGATTGCTGTTCTTGCTGGTGTTATTGCCTTCATTGGCCTGGGCGGCGCCCATGCCCCCGCTCGCCGCGGCCATCGCCAGCGCCCATCCGCAAGCCACTGCGGCCGGACATGAAGTCCTCGCACTTGGCGGCAATGCCTTCGACGCCGCGGTCGCCGTGGCGGCCGCGTTGGCGGTGGTTGAACCGTACAATTCCGGTCTGGGCGGCGGCGGCTTTTTTCTTTTGCACCGCGCACGCGATGGTTTCCAGACCATGATCGATGCGCGCGAACGCGCTCCGCTCGCCGCGACCCGCGACATGTATCTGCGCAACGGTCGCGCGGTTCCCGCGCTTTCCCTCGACGGCGCGCTGGCGGCCGGCATCCCCGGCATGCCGGCGGGAATGGTTCATCTCGCCGGGAAATACGGAAAGCTTCCTCTGGGGAAATCACTGGCGCCCGCCATTCGTCTCGCCAAAGAGGGATTTCACGTAACGCCGTATTATTCGAAGATGCTGCTGCGCCAGCACATGCGCCTGCACGATAATTTTCCCGAGGCGGCGCGGACGTTTCACCAGGACGGCCTGATTCCAGCGCCGGGAGATGTGCTGAAGCAGCCGGATTTATCCCGGACGCTGCGCCGGTTGGCCGAGAAGGGCCATGCCGGATTTTACGAGGGCGAGACGGCCCGGCGATTGGTGCAGGGCGTGCGGGAGGCGGGTGGCATCTGGACTCTCAAGGATCTGGCTGAGTATCGCGTAGTGGAACGTGAACCGGTGCGCGGTCAATACCGCGGAGTTCGCCTGACCTCCGCCGCCTTGCCGTCCTCGGGCGGTGTCGTGCTGAACCAGGTGCTGAATCTGCTGGCGGGCTTCGATCTGGAGGCGATGGCTAGGGCGCAGCGCGATCATACCGTCATCGAGGCCATGCGCCTTGCCTACCGTGACCGCGCGCGTCATCTTGGTGATTCGGATTTTATTCGCGTGGATGTTCCGCGTCTTCTTGATCCTGCGTACGCTGCCAAACTCCGGGAGGAAATGCGTGCCCCGGGGCTGATCCCTGATTTGGCTCCCGCCAAGACCATGGGCGGGGGAACTCATACGACCCATTTCTCCATCATTGACCGGGAAGGCAATCGTGTCGCCGCCACGCTGACGCTGAACACGCCCTTCGGTTCTGGTTTGATGCCACCGGGCACCGGCGTGGTGCTGAACAACGAGATGGATGATTTTTCCGTGAAACCCGACTCACCTAATACTTACGGACTGGTGGGGGGTGAGGCCAACGCCATTGCCCCAGGCAAGCGACCGCTGTCGAGCATGACGCCGACGTTTCTGGAGAACGACGAAGCCGTTGTGATACTGGGCACACCCGGGGGGAGCCGCATCATTAGCATGGTGCTGTTGGCCACGCTGGAGTTCGCCCACGGCCGCGGTGGACCCCAAGAATGGGTGAGCCTGCCGCGATTTCACCACCAGTTTCTCCCGGATATCGTGACATTCGAATCTGGCGCTTTCAGCGAGGAAGAGAAACGCGTATTGCTTCAGTACGGGCATCGGCTCGAATCCGTGCGCAGACATTACGGCAACATGCAGGTGGTGGCTTGGTTCAAGAAGAACAGCAGAGTGGAAGCGGCTTCGGACCCGCGCGGTGAAGGTTCGGCGGTCGTGAAATAAAAGAGGTATTGCCGGTGACTATACCGATGGGTCGGCGGCCGCCTTCCCATCGGCTTTGTCGAAATTAATCATCTGCATCACCGATTCGACCTGGCTTTCCAGATTCTTCTCCTGCTCGCGGATGCCGTCGCGTATCTGCTCCAACTCCAGCACCCGCTCTTCCAGGGTGTCGCTCGCCTGGTGGATGCGCTTAATGGATTCAAGCCGCCGGCGCAACTGCACTTGGTGTTCACGTACCTGAGATTCCATGGGCGACATAATGGTTTTGAGCCAGTTATCCGCGTCGCGGTTAGCCATTTTGTAGATGGCTCGCACCTTGGCCACGGAAGATTCGAAAAACTTGCGTGTCAGCGCCCGCTGTTCAGTCATGACCAAGGACATGCCCTTCATGTACTGGTCATGCCGGTCTTGGAGCCGTTTGATCTCACGCAGGTAACGCGTGACCGAGAAACCGCCTGGCTTGATGTTGCCGAGGCCATGTTCTTCTTGGAATTTTTTATACACGCCCTCCATCATCGCCTTGATTTCCTGGGCCTGCATGGCGGCTGATTCCATGGTATCGTGGGTATGCTTAAAAAAGCTGTCCATGCACGCCTTGAGCCCGGCGGTGGTCATGCTGATCTCCATGTCCTTCTTGATCTGGGCAATCTGTGAATCGAGGTTCTTCAGGTTCAGGTGGGTATAAAGCACATTGGTTTGCTGCGAAAAAATGCTGCGCGTGGCCTGGAAACGTTGCAGGCTCTTCTCGAACACTTCCTTGTCCGCCTTGACCTTTTTCATCATGTGCTCGATGACATCCAGGTTCTTGCCGGACAGGCCGCTGAGTTCGTCCATGTGTTCGTATACGTTTTTCGTGCGCTGCGAGATGATGAGGCGCATCGCCTTGATGACGTCCTCCATGTCGCCGCTGATATTGTCGCGCACGATCTCGCGTTTGGCCGGGACTATTTCGCTGCCGAGCGCCTGTTCGAGCGCTTGGATACGTGAACGCTCGAGAATTTTACCGTCCTTCTTGACCTTGCCGAGCAGCGCCTTCTGAGCCGAAACCGGGAATACGTTCTGTTCCGGGATGGCCAGGTGCTTCGCTGTCTCGCGGATCTGGCGCTGGATTTCGCGCTGTACCTCATTCCAGTCGCGCAACTCGTCCCACAGACCGTCGATCTTGTTCAGCACTACCAGACGGCCCTTGTTCGGGCTGTTCTTGCGCACGCCGATGTGGTCATGCCAGACGTCGATGTCGGACTTGGTCACGCCGGCATCGGCGGCGAGGATGAACAGCACTGCGTGCGCCGAGGGCAACATGTTGAGTGTCAATTCCGGTTCTGCACCAAGGGCATTGAGACCGGGGGTGTCGAGGATGACCAAGCCCTGTTCCAGCAGCGGGTGTGGAATATTGATTATCGCGTGACGCCATTTCGGGATTTCCACCAGACCATCTTCGGCCAGGCGCATGCCGTATTCGGATTCGTCCTCGGCGATGTGAAAGCCCATGGTCTGGGCCTCGTCACGCTCGACGTGCTTGATCTCGGTGATGTGTTGCAGCGTCTGGATCATCTTGTCCGGCGATTTCGTCTCAAGCGGAATCACCCGCCATTCCTCCGGGAAGCCACGGAACTCGGTGATGGTGGTGCCGCTCTTACGGGTTTCGATGGGCAGCAGCCGCAGACTGGGTTCGCCGCCGTTTTCCCACATAACCTCGGTCGGGCACATGGTGGTGCGTCCGGCGCTTGATGGGAGGATGCGCTGCCCATAGTTGGCGAAAAAAATGGCGTTGATAAGTTCGGATTTGCCGCGCGAGAACTCGGCTACGAAGGCGACGTAAAGTTTGTCATCGCGCAGGGTGGACAGGACATGATCAAGCCGTTGGTCGATTTGGGTGTCGCTCAGTTCCTGGGCGTTCAGCCAGGATTTGAGTTCGGAAACCGCGTCTGCCAGTGACTGACGCCATTCGCTGTAGGCTTCGAAATGCTGCTCTAGATTTTGCTGTGGACGGACTGACGACATTCTAGAAATATAGATTCCCTTGCGGGAAACGCCTCCCCTTTGGCCGGTTTTTAACTATTCATCAGGAATTATGATTTATTGTCTCCCAGAAAAGCATGGCCTTTCAATAGGTTCGGTAAGTTACATTCACCAATTCTTTAAGTCTAGCTCAGAACTGGCAATTAGGGCAGAAATACGCGGTTCTTTGCCCCCGTTTCAGGGCCTTGATCACCGTGCCACAGCCCCGGCAGGGCTCGCCCGTACGCCCGTAGACGTTCAGCGATAGCTGAAAATACCCCGGTTCCCCCCGCCCGTTGCGAAAGTCACGCAGGGTGGTGCCACCGGCTTTCAGGGCGCGTCCCAGCGTTTCTCGAATCGCTTCAGCCAGCTTTTCATACCGAATTCGGTTGATACGACCGGCGGCGCGCGTGGGTCGCAAGCCGGCCATGAACAGCGCCTCGTTGGCGTAAATGTTCCCGATGCCGGCAACGATCCGGCTGTCGAGCAGAAAGTCGCGAATGGCGCGTTGGCGTCCGCGTGATTTCCGGAACAGGTAATCGCCGGTGAAATTCGCTGACAGAGGTTCCGGGCCGAGGTGCCGAAGCAGTTTGTGTTGTTGGGGATCTGTGCGAGTCCACAGAACCGCGCCAAAACGGCGCGGGTCGCGCAGGCGCAGACAGTCGCCAGTATCGAGCACGATATCCACGTGTTCGTAAATGTCCGCCGCCTGCTCGCAGCGGACCACGCGCAGGCTGCCGGACATCCCGAGATGCACGATCATTGTGCCTGCGGGAGTGGTGAACAGCAGGTATTTCCCGCGACGTTCGACTGATTGAATCGTTTGCCCCGGCAATTCACGGATGAGTTTGACCGGGACGCGCCAGCGCAACCGCGGGTTGCGTACCACGACACGCGCCACACGGCAACCGATCACATGCGGTTCAACACCCCGTCGGGTGGTTTCAACTTCCGGAAGTTCGGGCATGATAGCGAAGGGGGGGCCGGATTACTTGCTGCCTGGAGAAAGATTCAGCAGGCGTTTGCCGGTCTCTTCGGTGAAATGGTATTCCAGATTTTCTTCCGGTCGAAGAAGCACAAAGCTCGGCTTGTAGGCGAGGATGCCGAGCACCAATTTTTCGTTTTTGGCCTCATGCGTTGAGGCGATGGTTATCCGGTCAAGGACTGGTTTGCCAGAATATTTTTCAACCCCGAGGGCGCGCGCGTTTTGCCATTCGGCGGCAAAATCATTCATCCGGTCCGATGTCAGCTTGCTGTCCGGGGGATTCTTCTGCCAGGCACCGTTTTCGAGGGAGAGTGTGAAATCGGGAAGCCCGATCGATGTCAGTTTCCGATTCTCCTCGAACAGACGACTGTCGATAAAGTTAGGATATGGATACAAAACAGGCCCAAGGTAATGTCCGGGGATCAGCACCACTTCGTTTTGATACAAGACGTAAATCCGATTGTTCAGCGGGTGCAGGGAACCGAACGCGATTTCCTGATCATTGAGCCAAAGCCGTGACTGTGGCTTGTCCAACCCGAATTTGGCGAGTTCACCGGCCTTGGCGCTGAAGCGGGTATCTCCCGGGGCCGAAATGACGCGCAGCAGACTCTCGACGTTGAACGGGTTGGCGCGCGCCGGCACTGGCTTCGAAAGTGTCCAGAACGTTCCGGATTTTTCCAAAACGATGGCTGGTTGATCCGGACGTTGGATGCGAAGCTTTGAAACGGCTTCCGTCGTCAATGCCGTCAGCGGCGGACTGGAGACTTTTTTTTCTAGGCCGGCACGGTGCACCGCCAGCCATACCAGCACGCCGATCAATATCAACAGGGCGCCATTCAGCAACCAGCGCCGTCGCAGGCTCGAGGGGCCCGCCGCCACGCCCCGGTCCGGCACAGGATTCTCGGGATTTTCAATGTTGGGCATGGGTGCCTCGTTTCAGCGTTTGCGCCGGCGCAGCCAGATCCACACACCGCTGCTAACCAGCGTGATCGGCAACAGCGCCAGAAACACCATGGCGATAGAGATTTGGGCACCTCGCGAAAGATCGAGTGAACGGTCGCGCGCGATCTTGACCGGGATGTTCACGAAAGCGTCATCCTGCGATAACCAATTGGTCAGGCTCATGCCGAGCGCAAGATTGCCGCCATTGGGAAGATAGGTGTTCGCCAAAAAATCGCCGTCGCCGACCACGATGATACGCTGTTCGCGCTTGTTATCGAGCGTGCGCGTTAGCGCCACGGCCAAGTTGAGCGGTCCGCGAATATCCCGGCCCTTGTCGAACTGGATAGGTCCATTAATCGTATCGGTCTCGGACCAGCTCGCGGGGCGCGAGTCCATCAGCACCGAACTCTGCCAGCCCTCGGGTGCGTTCAGGCTGATGCCAACAGCCTGCGGAAATACCGTGTTGTCGGCAAAACCGCGCACCACGGGATGTGAGCTGTATTTCGTGATTACAATTGCCGCGGCGTTGCCGGTAATGCTTTCGGATGCGGGGTCAACAATCACGCCCGGTTGAAATTCAATTCCGAGATTCTCCGCCAGCGGTTCCAGCCCGAACAACGGACCCGGGTCGTGCAGCCACAACAGGTTGCCACCACGGTTGAGATAGTTCTGGATTTCCTTGATCTCGCCCGCGAGCAGGCGGGTGCGCGGACCGGCGATCACCAGTACCGTCGTGTTTTGCGGAATCTGCGGGTTTTCGCCCAATGATAGGGTTTTGGTTTTGAAACCCCGGTTGCGTAATTGCGCAGCCCAGGTGGAGAGATCAAAATTCGCCTGCTTTTCGGGGCTGCGCTCGCCGTGGCCGCTCAGGAATACCACCCAGCGCTCGCCACGATGACCGAGGCGTGTCAACGCGTTGGTGAAATTCTGTTCGTTGAATTGGGTCGGTGGTAGGCTCTCGCGCGCATCACCGTATTCGAGAACCAGCTCGCCGTCGAGCTGCACCCCGGCGGCGCGTACTCGCTCGGGTGCGGTGTCCGGATCGATGAATTCCAAAGTAATGTCAGGCTTGTGTTTCTGATAGCGCCCCGTCATCTCCAGAATGAATCGGCGTGTCTCGCCGCGCTGGCTGGCGAACGCGGTGATCTTGAGTGGCTCCTTGAGGCGTTCCAATACCGCCATACTGGCCGGCGCCAGCGAATGCCGGTGCATTCGAGTCCAGTCGAATTGCAGGTGATATTCCTTCGCCAGCCATTGCAACAGACCCATGGCCAACAGGAACAGCACCACGAAACTGATATTCATCAGCCGCAGTTGCCAGTGGGTCTTGGGCGTGTGATACATCGTTTCAACCCCCCATTCGGTCGGCATCCAGTCGACGGATGCTGAGCACCAAAAAGGTGGTGATGAGCAGACCGTGGTAGGCGGCGTCCGCGCTGTCGAAGATGCCTTCCAGAAACGGCTTGTAATGGTTAAACAACGAAAGATACGCCAGCCAGTTGCCACCACCCGCACCTTGACCCGACCAGTCGAGTATCCAGAACAGGAGTAAGGCACCAAAGGTGCTGATGGCGGCGACCGTGGTGTATTGCGTGAGCGTGGACATAAAAAGCCCCACGGCCGCGAAGCCCGCAAGCAGCAACCCTAGGCCAAGGAATCCCGAGGCCATGAGGCCGAGATCCAGGCTGGCTCCAGCCAGCAAAGACAACGGCATCAGCGCAATCATGAGCAGCAGCACCAGGAGAAACAATAAGATTCCGAGGTATTTTCCAAGCACGATCTCTGTCATTGACAGCGGCGCGCTGAACAGCAGTGCCAGCGTACGATTGCGGCGTTCTTCTGACACCAGGCGCATGGTCATTAACGGCACGACCAACAGCAGGATCACCGCGGCGTTGCCGAGCAGGTCGGGTAGAACGATTTCCGTCAGCCCCGGTGCGCCATCCATCGCCATCAACTGTGGCTGGTACAGCTGAAATACCTCAAGGCGGGCGAGGAACAGGAAGCCGAGGATCACTTGCACCACCGCGAGAATGGACCAAGCCAGCGGCGAGAGAAACAGCGATTTGAATTCGCGAATACCGATGGTCAGAATCATAAGCCGCTGTCCGTCGTGTTGGCGGTGGCCAGCAACTCTGCGTTTTCCAGCGCGGCGTCCGAAGTCAATTCCACGAAGATCTGTTCCAGCGACAGCCGCCCGGGCCGGATTTCATACAGCCCCCAGTTTTTCTTGACCGCCATCCGCAGGATGGCATCTGTCGGGTTCTGTTCGATTTCATGGAACACACGAAGACGCCCGTCCTTTTCCGGGTGTACTGATTTCACACCTGGCAGATTTTCCAAAAACTGCAGATCCGGCGATTGATGAAAGGCGACCGTGAGCGAGGCTGATTTCATGTGGTGCTCCAGCCCTTCGATGCTTTCGTTCAGCACCAATTCGCCTTTGTTGATGATCTGCACGCGATCACAGGTGGTCTGCACTTCGGGCAGGATGTGGGTGGACAGAATCACGCCGTGATCCCGACCGAGCTCACGGATGAGCGCGCGGATCTCGCGGATCTGAATCGGATCGAGCCCGACCGTGGGTTCGTCCAGAATCACCACCGGCGGCAGATGGATGATGGCTTGTGCGATGCCCACGCGTTGCTGGAAACCCTTGGACAGGTTGCCGATCAGGCGCTTTCCGGCGTCATGCAGACCGCAGCGTTCCTTGGCATTCTCGCGCGCTGCCAGGCGTTGCGTGCGCGGAACATTATTCAGCGCCGCGCAATAGTCGAGATACTCATTTACCGTGAGTTCGCGGTAAAGCGGGGGGCTTTCCGGGAGATAACCGATCTGATTTTTGGCGGCGCGCGGGTCTTCCAACAGGTCATGATTGGCGATGGTGACACTCCCCGCGGACGGCGCGAGGTTGCCACTGATAATTTGCATCGTGGTGGTCTTGCCCGCGCCATTGGGGCCGAGAAAACCGAGTACTTCGCCCTGCCGGATGGTGAAACTGACGTTCTTGACCGCCTGCAACGTGCCGTAAAAGCGTGAGAGATTTTTGATTTCTACCAGCGTATGACTCATTTCATGCCGGGGAATCAGGGCTCAAGGTCCATTTAAGCATGGGCCGCATTTAAGGGAGTGGGGGGAGGAATGTCAAATACGCGTCAATTGACTTCGCGCCCGTTTTGGGCACAGAGAGACAAGGCTCGCAGGATCGTTTCGCTGAGGTCTGGAGGTTGGTCCGGGATGGACCGGCCCCCATGATCTAATCCGCTGTAAATAATGGATTTTTCCATGGCAGGACTCCCTGGCACGGAATATGCCTCTCCTAATTGGCACGAGAAGGTAATGATCCATGATAAAACCCCTGACTCTGCTGAATACCTTGATCATCGGTTTCGCCGCCAGTGTTTGGACCGGCGCCGGTGAGAGTTCCGATCCGGTGCTTGCCGATCGTGAGATCCCGGCGGTAGTCGCCAGCCATTGCCTCTCGATCCTGACAGGCCTCTCAGATGCCTGCGAGACGTCGAGTTTCACCCGCCGCTGGGTGGCCAAGACGCTCCTGGGCGACTTGTTCATCCTGACCAACGAACGTTGCCAGGGTCGGGATTGTCGCGCCTGGCTGGTGGAGAAATCCGGTGCCGCGGTGACGACGTTGCTTGGGTTCGATACCCGCTTTCGCCTGCGCGAAGACAAGGATGGCTATCCCGTGATCGAAAGCTATACAACCTTTTCCACGGCCGAGGGCGCGTACAGTCGCTATGAGTGGAACGGCAGCGCCTATGCTCGCACTGCCAGCCGTCTGGTCTATAACGTGGATGGCGTGGAATGCGGCACGCGCGAGGAATGCCGTCACGTTGCCAACGAAGCGGTCGCGGAGAAACAGGTTGACCGCGCGGTGCGCATCCTGGAGCGCGTCGGCGGTGTTTCCTGGATTTAGTCAGTCATAACTTCTCAACCGATTCCCGCTTGCATTACCCACCGGCCTGAACACGCCGGTTAATCGTTTTATATAAGTGGTTTTTCTCCCTGTCGTTTTGGGGAACAATAGGGTTTCGTCAATAAAAACCATCTGACCCATTCCCATGGCTTTCAAGATACGCAATGAATCGAGCGGACGTGAATTCAACGCGGAAGACAAAGAAACCGTGCTGGCGGCGGCACTGCGCCAGGGCGTGATGTTGCCTTACAGTTGCCGCAACGGTGCTTGCGGCACTTGCAAGGGCAAGCTCCTCTCTGGCCAGGTCGATTACGGCACCTACGAGTCCAAGGCCATGAGCCTGGCGGATAAAGAAAACGGTTATGCGCTGTTCTGTCAGGCCAAACCCTTGTCCGATCTGGTCATAGATTCGAAAGAAATCGCCGCGGCCAGGGACATTCCCATCCGCATCATGCCGGCGCGTGTGGTACAAATGGAAAAACTCGCGGACGACGTCATGCGGCTGTCGCTCAAGCTGGCCGAGGGTCAGCGGCTGCAATTCCTCGCCGGGCAGTACATCGACATTCTGTTGAGCGGCAACCAGCGGCGCAGCTTTTCGCTTTCGACCTCGCCGCTCTCCGATGAGTTGCTGCAATTGCATATCCGCCATGTGCCGGGCGGGCATTACACCGGTCACGTGTTTGAGAAAATGAAGGAAAAGGACTTAATCCGGTTCCAGGGACCGTTTGGGATGTTTTTCCTGCGCGAAGACAGTGCGCGCCCGGCTATCCTGATCGCGGGTGGTACCGGTTTCGCGCCCATCAAGAGCATTCTCGAATATGCCTTTGCGCAGGGAATCAAGCGCCCGTTGCACCTGTATTGGGGTGTGCGCGCCAAGCGCGATCTGTACCTGCCCGATCTGCCGGCGACGTGGGCCAAGGAGTACAAGAATTTCAAATTCACCCCGGTGCTGTCCGAGCCGCAACCGGGGGACCATTGGAGCGGGCGTCAGGGTTGGGTGCACGAGGCGGTGGCCGGTGATCACCCGGACTTAAGCCAGCACGAGATTTATGCCAGCGGCCCGCCGCCCATGATCGATGCCGTCAGGGGGATGGCAAAAAAACATCGATTGCCGGAGGACCGCCTGTATTATGATTCGTTTGAATTCGCCCATGCCGCCGCCACCTGAAGGCGGTTCCATTCCGGGAGAAAAACCATGCGCATGATTCCAATGCTGTTTCTGCTCGCCGTGGCCTTAAACGCCTGCGGCGAAAAAAAGGACGTGAAGGACACCGTGTTCGCGCCGGCGGTGCAGGCCAAGGACAAGGCGCGCGCAGTGGAGGACAAGCTGAAAGAAGGCGCGGAAAAAAACCGCGAGGCCCTGAAAAAGTCCGAACAAGGTGGCAGCACAGACCATAGGATTGAGGGATATTAGGGGATAGACAACGACTTCGATGGCGGCTTAACGCGCCGCGCGGAAACGGGAAGCCGATGAAGCCTGTCCGCGCGATGGGGTGGCGAGCCGCTCGCTGGCATACAGCTCAAGACCACGGCGGTAAAAATTGAGTGCCTTGTCCTTCTCACCGAGTTTTTCCAGCAGATTGCCCAATTCACGATACGCATCCACCGGGCCGTGCTGCGACAGACAGGTTTCATAATAACCGCGAGCCTTGTTGCCCTCATTGTTGCGTGCCGCCAGGCGCGCGAGGGTTAGCTGCAGTTTGGGGTCGTCCCGATGCGAGGTCAGCCAGCCTTCGGCGGTTTCCAGTTGATTGGCGGGATTCGCCCCCTGGGCCTGACCGTACAGTTCCACCAGCACCGGGTCCCAATTATCCTCGATGGCGGCACGCAACACCGATTCGGCCTGTGCCATCTCGTTCTGCTGGATCAGTTGGCGGGCGTAGATAATGATCATCGAAGGATGACGCCGCAAGGCTTTCGGCACCGCGTTCCAGGCCTTCTCCAGCACCCCGGGCCTACCGGACGGGATGGAGAGCTTCAAAAGCTCGCGGTGCGCCTGCAGTTCCATTTCATCGATTTCCTTTGAGCCCAAGGCGTAATCTTGGCGCAAGTCCGGGATCAAGTTAATGAGCCCGGTCCAGTCGCGCAATTCGAGGTGCACTTGCGCCAGCAGCTTCAGCACCTGCCGATGTTTCGGCGCTTCGGCGCGCAATTCGTTCAACGTGGCGAGCGATTGTTCCAGTTGATGCGCCTGGTGTTGCAGGTAAGCTTGCGTCATGCCGATGGCGAGGTCGTGTTGCGGCGCATTCTTGTGTGCCAGCGCTAGGTATTCGTCACGTTTTTCGTTGTTGCCCAAGCCTTCGCAGGCCATGGCGGCGCCAAGGTAATTCAGCAGTGGCGTGTCGCCATGGCGCATGCCGGCGAGCAACTGCGTTTCCGCTTCGACCCAGTTTCCCTCCGCCAGGTTCGTAAGACCCTCGATCAACGCGGTGCGCGCTTTGTTCAGCTGTCGCTTGTCTCGCCAGCGGCCGACATCGCGCGGGATGCGCCACAGGCGCACAATGATGAAGAGCGTGAGATAAAACAGGAAAAAACCAAGCACCATGAGCGGGATAAATACCGTCAGCGTCATCTCGATGCTCCACGGGGCGCGCGAGATGAGTACATAACCCGGATTGTCCATGGCATAGAAGGCCACCAGTGCCGCCGTGAACAGGAGAACAATGATAAATATCAGTGTTTTCACGGGGCTTCGCTGCGTCCACTCAGGCGCCGCAGGGTGGAGAGCGACGTGGTGATGTCAGGCATGTCGGTGAGAATCTTCGCCGATTGCAGTCGGGTGAGCTCGGCCTGCATGGCGGTGACCACCTGAGCCTCGTAGTCGAAATAATCCTTGAGCAGGCGCTGCGCTGACTTCAGATTCTCTTGGTAGGTGGGGAAGCTGCCTTGCAGGATGGCTTGCTGCGCACTGAGAAGCATCAGACGCAGATTCTCGCGCAGGAAATATTGCTGTTCCGGCGGAAGCAGGGGTCGCTGCGAAGCCACGTCTTCGCGAATGCGCACCAGTGAAAGGATGTCCTGCCACAGGCTGCGGGCGGACTGCCGCCAGTTCCCGTCTGCGCTCGCCACTTGTGTTTTGTTTTCAGCCGCCGAAGGCTCGGCCTGTGCGACTTCACGCAATCGGATGTCGAGCGCGAGCGGTAATTTGTCTACGTTGTCGGCCAGGGTGGCCAGGCGCAACGTGATACCACCAATGTCCAGCTTCTCGTGGGATTCCAGCGAAGTAATTTCGCGCGCCAGTTCGCGCCGCACGGGCAGGAATTTTGGCATGGCCAGCTGTTGCAATTGCCTGTCGGCGGCGCGCAGGGCGGCGAGCGCGGAAGAAGGATCGCGACCCAATTGCAGGCGATTGTTGGCGATGATCATCAATTGTTCGGTTTCCGTCAGCGCCCATTCGAGCCGGTTGCTACGCAGATCGCTGTTGAGCTTTTCCAGTGAGGCGCGGATTGCGTCCTGGGTTTCCTTCAGAGTCTTTATTTCCGCCTGGGAGCCGGCAAGGCTTTCCTGCGCCTGGTTCGAGTTGGATTCGATGAGGTCGAGCGCACCGACGATGTCGCGCGAAAAAAGCTCGGCACGCTCGTAGAGCATGATGTACCACAGGTATCCGCTGGCAATAAGGGCGAGTGAAGCGAGAATGACGGCCAGCCCCCCGAGCAAGCGACCCTTGGGTGGTTCGTTCCCGGATTTCTTTGGGGCAGGCTTAGCAGGCTTGCTGGCAGTGGCCTGTTCGGTGGCGGTATTTTTAGCGTCCGTGTCGGTCATGGGATTCCCGGCCTAGGTGCGGAAAGGGGATTATAAGGCGTTTTGGCCGTCCCGCCACGCCTGAATGGCAGAAAGAATAGCTTCATCGCTGGCTGGCGATGCCAGCTGCGGTTCGGTTTTAAAGCCCCATTCACGGCAGACCTTCACCATGCGCTCGCTGACAACGACGATCGGTGTACGGATCAGCCAGTGCTGCCCGGCCTCGCCGACCATGCTGAACAGGTTTTGCAGTCCTTCCACGCTGGTGACACTGATGATATCAATTTCCCGGCGCTCCCCGCGGCGTAACAGTGGCGTTACGTCGATATCGGGGCGCACGCGCCGGTAGCATTCGGCATATTCGATCTCGGCACCGCGGCTTTTCAACGTATCCCCGAGCAGTTCGCGCCCGCCCTCCCCGCGAAAGATGACGATGCGTTTCCCTTTTACTGCTTGCAGCTCAGGGATCTCCAGCAATGCCTCACTGTCGAAGCGGTCCGGCGGTACGATGATGTCTTCAAATCCGAAAGTTTTTAGTTCGCGCGCGCTGCCGCGCCCGACACAGGCCACGCGCAAGGTCTGCGGCCATCCGCCGCGCGCATGTATCAGCTTCATCGTCCGGTAGACGGCGTTCGGGCTGATGAAGATCGCCAGCGAAAAATCCTTCAGCCGGTCGATGATCGCCTGCAGAGCCCGCATGTCCTTGGGGTCCACAATCTCGATGACCGGGAAGCGTATCGCCTCGCCACCGCACGCCTCGATGAGGCGCACCAGGTTCTCCGCCTGATCGCGCGGACGGGTAACAAGCACACGCACGCCGGCGAGGTTGGGTTGGGAAGAGGTATCAGGCCCGGCCATAGACCTTGTCGAGGATTTTCCGTGCGCCCAGCACGAGCAATTGCTCCGCCAGATGCGCGCCCAATTGTTCGGCCTGTGTCGCGGGACCACGGATTTCCGCGCGCAGCAACCGGCTGCCATCCGGCTCGCCCACCATCCCGCGCAGGTATAATTCGTCACCGTGCAGTTCGGCAAAACCCCCAATGGGCACCTGACAGCCGCCCTCAAGATGCGCGTTCAGGGAGCGTTCTGCCGCGACACAGGTTTGCGTGGCGCCATGATTCAGCGGCGCGATCACCTCATGTGTGGCGCGATCATCCACGCGGCATTCAATGCACACCGCGCCCTGACCGACAGCCGGCAGGCTCACGGTTGGATCGAGCCGCTCACGGATGCGATCTTCCAGCCCTAAGCGTTTGACACCGGCCACAGCGAGAATAATGGCATCGTATTCGCCGGCATCGAGCTTGGCGAGACGCGTGTTAACGTTGCCGCGCAGTGTTGCGATCTCGAACCGGGGAAAGGCCTCGCGCAATTGGCACTGGCGCCGGAGGCTCGAAGTCCCGATGCGCGCGCCGTCCGGCAACGAGGCGATTGTGGTGTATTTATTGGAAATGAAAGCGTCGCGTGGATCTTCACGTTCGCAATAAACCGCGAGGTGCAGGCCTTTGGGCAGTGTGGCCGTGACGTCCTTCAGCGAATGCACGGCGATATCCGTTTTGTTTTCCAGCAGGCCCGTCTCCAGTTCCTTGATGAACAGCCCCTTGCCGCCAACGGTGGCGAGGCTGCGGTCGAGAATGCGATCGCCTTCGGTGGTCATGGTGACCAGCTCCACTTTTAGGCCCGGGTGCTGGCGTTCCAGCGCGTCACGCACGTAATGTGCTTGCCACAGGGCGAGTTGGCTTTTTCGGGTTCCTAGTCGAAGG
Source organism: Sulfuricaulis sp. (assembly GCA_036526015.1). Lineage (GTDB taxonomy): Bacteria > Pseudomonadota > Gammaproteobacteria > Acidiferrobacterales > Sulfurifustaceae > Sulfuricaulis. The sequence goes on along the minus strand of DATCZH010000119.1, from coordinate 4,377 downwards.
GTTTTCAATTGTTAGCTCTTAGTGGGGCCGTGGAAATTCTTCGGCTCATTTTATAAGTAAATGGGGGGAATAGTATTTATGGTCGCATAGCCTTCGGCGATAATAAAAGGCTAAGGGCGGTTTCCACACCGCGGGCAGGTGACTTTGCCCCACCGGGCGCTCGACCAACTCGCCGGGCGCAAACTACGCGCCTCGGGCTCAAACACGGTCTCGCATGAATACTCCCGGTGGGGCTGCGGCACTCGGCGCGCGCTACGGGGGTGGAAAAATACCTCCGTACGGACACTTTTTGCTGGGCTACAACATTGCCTGTGAAAAAATTGAGTCTGGCTCCTTACTATTTGATGCTTATTACCAATGCAGAGGATAGGTGCGCGCGTAATACGGCAGGGCTTCGATACGTTGCATCCAAGCGCCGAGAGCCGGGTAGTGATCCCCAATCGGCAGCACTTCCAAGTCGAAGGCGCTGGCGCCTTCCTTACCTGCAGCTCGTTCCAGGGATTTGATGAACGGATAGACCCCGAAGTCAGCGGCGCTCAGCGCGTCGCCCACCAGCCACTGTTGGCTCGTCAATGCGTTCTCAAAATAGGCGAGTTCCTCATGCACCCTGGGCAGCGCTGCGAGGATAGCGTCGGCGCGGGCCTCGGCGGTGCCGAAATACAGGGGCAGGATGATGTCGCGCATAGGCGGATCGGCATAACTCTCGAATTCCGAAATCCGCTGCCAGATGTGCCCCGTCTGCGCGGGCGTGAGCCCGAATTACGGCGGGTCCGGGTACCGGCGCTCGAGATAGGCCATGACCGCCAGCGACTCGTACACCACGTCCTCGTTCGCTCGCAACACTGGCACCTTGCCGCGGGGATTGAGCGCGAGAAACTCCGTGGTCCGGGTTTCACCCTCGGAGGCAATAAGAAAACGTGATCTATATGCCAGACCTTTAAATTCGAGCGCAAGTTGCACGCGCCAGCCGTAAGGGCTGCCGCTGAGTAAGTAGAGTTCAAGACCTTCTTTATCTCTGGCATCCACCACTAACACCACCAAACTTGACCACCGGGTCGATTAACAATTATCACCAATATTCGAAAGGATTTTGAAACTGCCTCGCCTTCGGGTGCGAGAATCCGATTCAAATATGTGGGCGAAGCCCGCTCAACCAATCAAACGTTCATCGGGCGATTCCTCGCCCATCGCCTGACCTGCGCCGTGTGCCGGCGACTGACGTCGAGCTTCTTATCGAACCCCTTGAGGGCGATCTGCCAGGTGCCGGCGGGGTTTTTCTCGATGCCCTTGATGCTGCCGGTGGACACGAGCGCATTGCGGTGGATGCGCAGGAAGCGCTCACCGAATTCCTTTTCGAGGTTCACCAGGGAATCCTCGATAAGGTGCTCTTCCGTCGGCGTGCGCACGACGACGTACTTGCTGTCGGCGAGAAAATAGAGAATATCGGGCACCGGCACGAGGCGGATATTGCCGCGCAAGTGTACGCTGATGTGCGTGCGCGCGGCCGGCTCGGGACGCGCCTGGGTGATTTCGGCGATCTGTTTGGCCGTGAGCTTGTGCGCCTTGGACAGCGCTTTGGCCAGGCGGTCCTTGCGGATGGGTTTTAACAGGTAATCCACGGCGTTGACATCGAAGGCATCGAGCGCATGCTGATCGTAAGCCGTCGTGAATATCACCGCGGGCGGGTTTTCCATCCCCATGAGATGCATCGCCGCCTCGAGGCCGTCCATGCCAGGCATGCGGATGTCCATCAGCAGGACGTCGGGATTGAGCTCGGCGGATTTCTCCACCGCCTCGGTGCCGTTCATGGCCTCGCCGACCACGGTGTATCCGCCGATGTCGCTCAGCAGTTCCCGCAGGCGGTCACGCGCCAGTTTCTCGTCATCTACGATAAGCACTCTCATAAATTGTCTCCGCGAATCGGCAGTATGACTGTGACAGTGAATGAACCATTTTCCTCTCTGCTCGACAGGGATGCCTGTTCCCCATAATGGCTCTGGAATCGCTGACGAATGTTGTCCAGCGATTGGCCCGGTTTGGATTTCACTTGTTTTGAGCGAGTCTTGGGAAGCGGATTGGTGACCTGGATATGAATTTGGTCATTTTCCTCCCATAACCGGGTATCGATTGTGCCACCGGCAGGCAGTTCCTCGATGCCGTGACGAATGGCGTTCTCCAGCAGCGGTTGGAGCGTGAGCACGGGCATCACCGCCTTGCGCGGGAATTTACCGATGTCCCAGTTTACCGTGAGCCGGTTGTCGAGACGCAATCCTTCGAGTGCGAGGTATTTTTTGGCGACGTCGATCTCGTTCTTGACCGGGACCAGCATTTCATCCTGCGACAGCATCATGCGGAAGAGATCCGCCATGTCTTCGATCGCGGCCTCGGCCTTTTCCGGCGCGCTGCGTGTAAGTGAAGCAATAATGTTCATGCTGTTGAAAACGAAATGTGGGCGGATGCGCGACTGCAGTGCCTGTAGTTTGGCGCGCGCCTCGGACAGCGTACGGCTTTGCAGTTCGTGTTTGGCGAGGAACAACCGCAATAACAGCCCGTTGATGATAGCGCTGATGGTGAGATTCAGGATGTGAAAGTCAGCGTACCATGCCGGGCGTGCGGTGTTTAGCCGGCCCAGCGCCCACAGCAGCCAAACCACACATTCGCTGACCACGAAGGTGGTCAGGAGCAGCAGCAGGTAGGCAGCACCCAGCGCGCGCAGGTTGGGCAGTCGGTTTAAGTATTTACGGGTGTAACACAGCACCGCCGTCCCGGCCAGCGCCACCCACTGGATGAATATCGAGATCAGGAGCAGGTCTTGGAGCACGGTGGGTGACAGGAAATTCCTCGGAATGACGAGGTTAATCACGATGGCCAGCATTTCCGCCACCACGACGACGTTGAATACCACTTCGCCGGTGCAGAAGTTCGGCAGAAAGTCGGCCTTTTCGCCTGGCGGTGCCTCGGTCGTCGGCAACAATCGCTGTTCGGCATCGCGCATGCCGCCCCGCAGACGGTCAAACAGCAAACGGGTTTTGGCGGCGAGTTCCACGGATCAGCCCCGCACGATCGGAATTTTTACTTTGACATGGTACTGGCCGCCTTCCTGGATGACCTGCATGCTGGCGGCTCCGCCGAACTGGGTCTGCAGGCGCTGGCGGATGTTTTCCTGCGCAAGCTTGTTGCCCTTATTGTGATTTTCCTTGCGCACATCCGGCAGCGGATTGCTGATCATGATATTCAGCATTTCGCCTTCGGCCCACATTTCAATCTTGATGGTGCCACCGGCAAAGCGCGGCTCAATCCCGTGGTAGATCGCATTTTCCAGCAGGGGTTGCAAGGTCAACGCCGGGATCAGGGCGGCGCGCGGAATATTGCTGATGTTCCACTTCACCTGCAGCCGGTCGCCGAGGCGGATTTTTTCGACCTCCAGGTACTGACGCGAAATCTCGCGCTCGGCCGAAACCGGCACAAGCTTGCGTGCATCCGCCAGCAGCACGCGAAACAGATCGGCCAGGTCATGCAGCACGGCCTCGGCTTTGGAAGGATCGCTGCGCGTAAGCGAAGCCACGCTGTTCAGGCTGTTGAACAGGAAATGCGGGCGGATGCGCGACTGCAACGCCTGCAGTTTGGACTCCTGTTGCAGCTTGCTGTGTTTGTCAAAGCGCTCGCGCATGATCAGGTAGTGCACGCCCAGCGTGCCGATAATGCCGGTGATCATGAGACTACGGATCAGGAGTGTTTCGCGCCACGGCGGCCAGCGGTCATCAATGACCGCCAGGTGATACAGGAGGTAAATGATACTGTCGATGCCGAGCGAAGTGACCAGCAGCAACATGACAATCACCAAGATTGAGCCCGTGGCGGTCGAGGCCCGCCGAAGAAGCGGCGAGATGATCTTTAGTACCACAATGCTGCACAGGGCGATGGATACCGCGAACAGCGAGAGCAGGGAAAAATCCTGCAACGCCTGTTCATTGAAATTGGTGTGGCGCCCGATGGTGATGATGATGGCGATCAGTTCCGCCAGAACGACGAACTGCAACAACATGCTGAATGACCCGAATTCGGGCAGGTAGGACTGCTTCTCGACACTTGTATTATTGGACATGGAATTCGTTCAGGCGTAAAAGATTCCGGCGTACCTCAGAACCCGCCGATGCTGCGGATCGAGAGTCGCCATAACTGAAAAATATCCACCTTTTGGGGCAGACACCCTGTGAACGACGAGGACCCAGCCCTCACCGGGAAAGTTAAGTTAATTATATAAGTTAACGCGCGCGGGTGGGGCTGGAACGGTGAAAATCGCCGATTTCTTTGGACGGCTTCTCAAGTATACTTTCGGTCGCACAGGTATAAAAAAACCCCCCGTTTTGAGGCGGG
>DATCZH010000118.1:0-6583 GCA_036526015.1 Sulfuricaulis sp. | reverse complement strand
ACCCTTGGCTTCCCTGCAAGTCCCTTAACCACAATCCAAAGGAGCTCATCATGGCCAAGAAAAAGGCAAAGAAAAAAGCAGCTAAGAAAAAGAAATAACACGACAGGCGAGGGGAGTTCGGTTGGCAGTGTGTTCCGCGATAGTTGCGGAAAGAGGTCGCTGCTTCGGATAACCTTACCGCCTTCGTTAGCAATAAGCCGGTAACACCCGCCTGGTTCAAGGTTGGCGAGGTGTTACCGGTTTTTTTATTCGCCATCGACAGCCAGTTTCTCGATCAGCGACCCTTCCGCCTGGGTATTTTCGCCGTAATGAGCGGGCTTGCCCACTACGAATATTTTTCTTCAAAAAAACAGTTAGTTAATATCAAGCCCGGGCACGGCGCAGTTCCTGGTCCAGATCCTTGAGACGTTGCGGCGTGCCGATATCGCGCCAGAGCCCGCTGTAGTGTTCGCCACTCACTTGCCCGCGTTGCATGGCTGCCCGTAACAACGGCGCCAGGGGAAATTTTCCCGGCCGGCAGCCGGCAAACATGCCACGCGCATAGACACCGATCCCGCTGAAGGTCAGCCGCGCCAATCCGGTGTCGTTGACCAGTCCGTCATGCAATGAAAAATCACCCTGCGAATGCTGGGGAGGATTGTCGACCAGCACAAGATGCGCCAGTCCCTTCAGGGGGAGCGGGAGACGTTCAAAGGGGTAATCCGTCCAGATATCGCCGTTGATCACCGCGAACGGGTCACTTTCGATCAGGGGCAGTGCCTTGAAAATGCCGCCGCCAGTTTCCAGACCCCCACCTTCCTCGTGTGAATAAAGAATCCGCGCGCCGTAACGGTCCCCGGTCCCCAGGGACTGCTCTATCTGTTCACCCAGATGCGAATAATTGATGACGAGATCGCGCAACCCGGCACTCACCAAGCGCTCGATCAGGTGCACGATGAGCGGTTTGCCGCCCACCTCGAGCAGGGGCTTTGGCGTGGTGTCCGAGAGAGGTCGCATGCGCTCGCCCCGCCCTGCTGCCAGGATCATCACCTTAAGGTTCATGCGACCCCTGGTAACCTGAGTTCATATAGCAAGGTTCGTAATGCATGGAGTTCAGGATAGCGGGCGCTTACCTCGTGGACATAACCGAGAGTGCGCGGAATGTCGTTAAGGTACCCTGGCTTGCCGTCTCGATGATTCAGCCGCGCGAAGATCCCAGTGGCCTTGAGATGCCGCTGCACCCCCATGAGATCAAACCAGCGCTGAAATTGGCCATCATCCTCGCCCACCGGGATTCCCGACTGGAGCGCCAGCGTGTGATAGCCCCTGACCCAGTCCTCCACGCGCTCACGCGGCCAGGCGATGTAGCAATCGCGCAACAATGACACGAGATCGTAGGTCACCGGCCCCACCACGGCATCCTGAAAATCAAGGATGCCCGGATTGTTGGGTCGCGTCACCATGAGGTTGCGCGAATGATAATCCCGATGCACCCAAACCCGTGGCTGGGACAACGCGGACGCCACCAATGACGCAAAGACCTCGTCAAATACCCGGTTCTGGGCGGCCGATAACCTGACCCCCAAATGCCGCGCGAGGTACCATTCGCGGAAAATCTCCATTTCGCGCGCGAGCAGTTCTTCATCGTAATCCGGCAGGAATTTATCGGTCCCGGTCGCCGTCCCGGCCTGCAACACGATCAGCGAGCCCAAGGCATCGCCGTAAAGCCGCTCCACCGTCTGTTCATTCAGGTGAGCGAGATAAAGCTGCTCCCCCAGATCTTTGATGAGAAGGAAACCCCGCTCGAGATCGGCCTCCAGCACTTGCGGCACATTCAGACCGAGGTCATGGAAACGGCGGGAGATGGTTACATAGGCATGCACGCCGCCCTTGTCGGGCGGGGCATCCATCACGATCAAACTCCTCGAGCCCAGGGTGATGCGGAAATAGCGGCGAAAGCTCGCATCCGCCGAGGCCGGACGGACATCGAACTTAACCGTGCCCAAAACCCGGCCGGTCCATTCCTTGAGTGCCTCGAAACGTTTATCCAAGAGGAATCTGGTAATTAAAAGCAGTTTGAACAGGAAAACGCCTTGCTGGCGCTGACATAGTATGCAATTTTATGTCCGCCATCATAAAACAATGCCACCCATGTTCCCATGCCCTGCCATCGCCTGGTTCGTGCCGCTCTCGGGTTGATTGTTGCCTGGGGTGCGGCGTCGAATGACCCGGCGCTAGCGCGAGACGAGGCGGCTTGTCCGGAGCGCCCGCCACGGTTGCCCGCCGCGCAGCGACGGATCACTGCCGTGCCAAAGGATCAGCCAGCAGAGGTTTATGCCCGAGAATTGCACTCAATGGAAGGCGGCATCAGTGAGTTCACCGGCAACGTGGAACTGCAGCATGAGGGCAAGTCCCTGATAGCTGATCAGCTGCGCTATGACAAAAACACCGATGAGATGGACGCTACGGGCGATGTCCTTTTCAAGGACACGGCCGGACTGAGTTTCCTGACCCAGAAGATGCGTTTGAACCTGGAGTCACGTATCGGCCATACCGGGAACGTCCAGTTCAAGATGGAAGATGGCAGTGCCCGCGGCGATGCCGAGCGCACCGACTTCGAGGGCCTGGACCACACTCGCTTCACTCGGGTCCGATACACCACTTGCGCCGCTGGGCGGGACGATTGGTACCTGAAAATAAAAGACCTCAGGCTCGACACCGAGGAGGACATCGGCACGGCCCGTCAGGCGTCAATGCATTTTTTGGGGGTGCCGATCATCTATCTTCCGTACCTTAGCTTTCCCATCTCCGACAAGCGCAAATCAGGCTTTCTATTACCCCGGGTAGGTTATGCCAGCAAAAGAGGAGGCGATATTTCTGTCCCTTACTATTTCAATCTCGCCCCCCACTACGATGACACCTTGACCCCCGAACTCATGACCCGGCGCGGCCTGCAATGGCAAAACGAATTCCGTTATCTCAGCCGGAACTCGAACGGCAAACTGGATTTTGAAATACTTCCCAACGATCGTCTGAAAAACGGAGAAACACGGACCGCGGGGACTTTCCAGCACACGACCCTGTTTAACCCCTATTGGTCCGCGTACGTGGATGCGCGCGGCATTTCGGATAAGGAATACCTCGAAGATTTCCGCGACGATATCGGGGTCACCAGCCAGACACATCTGCCGCAAAACGCCCAGATAGATTACCGCGGTCCCCGCTGGAATTTCACCGCCCGGGCCGCGGACTATCAAACCATCGATCGCGCCATCGTGCCCTCGGAGCGCCCCTACGCGCGGCTCCCACAACTCAATCTCTCGTACAATCTGCCGTTGGAATCCAACCGCCTCAATTACTCATTTGAGAGCGAAGTGGTGAGTTTCGAGCGAGATGCCAGCATCACCGGCGAGCGCCTGACCCTTAATCCATCGGTGAGTTTTCCGCTCTCCAACAGTTATGCTTTTCTGACGCCGAGGCTCGGCTGGCAGCACATCGCCTACCGTCTCGCGGGGGCGCCGGACGAAACGCCGACCCTGACGCAGACTCTCTTCAGCCTCGACAGCGGCCTGATCTTCGAGCGTGACTCTCGTTGGGGAGAGCGGCTGTTCACCCAAACGCTGGAGCCGCGCCTTTATTACCTATATGTTCCCAGCAAAAATCAGGATGCCTTGCCCATCTTCGACACCAGCCTGGCCGATTTCAGTTTCCCCGGCCTGTTTCGCAATAACCGGTTCGTGGGCGGCGACCGGATTGGCGACGCCAATCAGCTCACCGCCGCGGTGACCACCCGCTTTATCGACGAGTCAAACGGAGTTGAGCGTTTTCGCGCCAGTTTGGGAAAGATTTACTATTTTGACGACAGGCTGGTCAATTTGCCGGCCGCCACGAGCAGCTTCAGTGGATCGGACATTGTGGCTGAGTTCACGGCAACGCTGGCCAGCCACTGGCATGCCCGCGCCAGCGCCCAGTGGAATCCCCGGGACAACATCACCCAGAAATACAACTATTACCTCCAGTACAACCCGGCGAAAGACCGCATCGTGAATCTCGGCCGGCGAGTCACCCGCGGCGAGCTGGAGCAGACCGACATTTCCACGCAGTGGCCAGTGGCAACACGCTGGACGTTCCGGGCGCGGTCGCTTTTCTCCCAGGAAGCCAACCGCAACCTGGAAAGCTATGCCGGCGTGGAATACAACGCCTGCTGCTGGGCGCTGCGCGTATTGGCTAAACGGCAGCTTACGGTTGATGCCATCAATAACACTTCGACCTCCCAGAAATTTTCAATCATGTTTGAACTTGAATTTACGGGCTTTTCAAAACTCGGAAAGCTTCCGGACAGTCCGCTGCGACAAAGCGTGTTCTACGCCCCGGAAAATCCGGCGAAAACCCAGGGACCATAAATCATGTTATCCTAGCTTCGCCCTGGCACCTCACCGGCGCAGCACCAAAGTGAAATCCGGATACCAACTCATGCCTTTTTTTTCCAAATCCGCCGCACTCGGCCTGGCGCTATCAGGCCTGCTGCTGGCCTCGCCATTCCACGTGATGGCCGCGCCGCAGCGCACGATCATCGACATTGACCGCATCGTGGTGATCGTCAATGACGACGTCATCACCCACAGCGAACTTGCCCAGCGGCTGCAGCAAACCAAGAAACAGCTTGAGCTGGAAAATATCAGCGCGCCACCGGATCCGGCGCTGAAGAAACAGTTACTCGAGCGGATGGTGCTGGAGCGCCTGCAACTGCAACTCGCCACGCAAACCGGCATACGCGTCAGCGAACCCGACGTGGATCGCGCCTTCGAGACCGTGGCCCGGCGCAATAATCTTGGTCCCGATGAGTTCCGCCGGGCGATGGAACAGAAAGGCATGGATATTGCCGCCTACCGGAACCAGTTGCGCGAACAGCTGACCATTCAGCAGCTGCTCGAACGTGAAATCAACAACCGCATCAACGTGACCGACACGGAGGTCGCCAATTTTCTCGAAAACCCGCAGAGCCGCGCCGGCATGGGCGAGTCCTATCTGCTGTCGCATATCCTGATCGGCATTCCCGAGTCCGCCTCCCCCGAGGCGATCCAGGAGGCCCGCCGGCGTGCCGAGGAAGTTCACCGTAAGCTCCTCCAGGGTACCAATTTCGAGCAGGCGGCCGTCAGCCATTCTCAGGGCGCGGACGCATTGAAGGGGGGGAGTCTCGGCTGGAAAAAAGCGGGTGAGCTGCCGGAACTCTTTCTGGGCTCGCTGAAAAACATGAAACGCGGCGAGATCAGTGAAGTGCTTCGCGGTCCCAACGGTTTCCATATCCTGAAGCTGAATGACAAGCGCGGGGACACCCCGTCCGAGGCGGTGACCCAGACTCATGCGCGTCATATCCTGCTGCGGCCGAGCGAAATATTGTCGGCAGAAGACGCGCGCCACAAGCTGCTGTCGCTGCGTGAACGCATCGAGAACGGGGAGGATTTTGCTGCGCTGGCGCGCGCCAATTCCGACGATACCGCTTCCGCTGCCAACGGCGGTGATTTGGGCTGGGCCAACCCCGGACAGATGGTTCCGGAATTCGAGAAGGCCATGAATGCCCTCAAGCCAAACCAGCTGAGCCAACCGGTGCGCACCCCCTTCGGCCTGCACCTCATCCAGGTGCTGGAACGGCGCAGCCACGATGTGACCCAAGAACGTGAGCTCGCGGCGGCTCGTAGCCAAATCCACTCGCGCAAGGCGGATGAACGCTACGAGCAATGGTCGCGGCAGTTGCGCAACGAGGCGTTCGTGGAATACCTGCTGGAAGAAGTGAATTAACGCATTTGCCACACTGCGCACGTGGCCGGAAAACCCTCCTCTCCCGTTATTGCCCTCACGCCCGGTGAACCCGCGGGCGTGGGGCCTGATGTGGCCCTGCGGCTGTTCCAGCAGCCGCCAACCGATAAACTGGTGCTGATCGCCGATCCCTCCATGCTGGAGGCGCGCGCGCAGCAGTTGGGCCTTGCGTTCGCGGCGCACGAGTGGCCGGGCCGAGACCAGGCACGGGAAAGCGGCGTGTATGTCCGACCGGTCACGGCGGCGCGCCCGGCCATCCCCGGAAAACTGGATACGGCCAACGCGCCTTATGTCATCGAGACGCTGAAAGCCGCCGTTGCCGGGTGCCTGAGCGGGGAGTTCGATGCGCTGGTCACCGGGCCGGTGCACAAAGGCCTGCTCAATGACGCCGGCATCGCCTTCAGCGGCCATACCGAGCTGCTGGCCGAAGAGAGCGGTGCCAAACAGCCGGTGATGCTGTTGGCCGCACCCGGCCTGCGTGTGGCACTGGCCACCATCCACCTGCCGCTCTCTGCCGTGTCGAGTGCCATCACGCGCGAACGCCTGACGGCGGTGATAGAAGTGCTGCACGCGGATCTTGGGAAGAAATTCGGCATCGCCAACCCCATGATCCTCGTATGCGGGCTTAACCCCCACGCGGGCGAGGGCGGTCATCTGGGGCACGAGGAAATCGACGTGATCGAGCCGGTGATTAAATCGTTGTCCACCCGGGGGATGCGTCTGCGTGGGCCGGTCCCGGCGGACAGCGCGTTCATCCCGTCCCAACTCGAGGGGGTGGACGCGGTGC
>DATCZH010000117.1:0-10291 GCA_036526015.1 Sulfuricaulis sp. | reverse complement strand
CTGTGCATCTAAAGGTGTGCCGAGCTTAGGATTGCCGAATATTAGCACCTGGGTTGGCCGCAAAATCAGGCCGGCCTTCTCCGCCGCGCCCGTATGGTCCACTCGTGCCACGATCCCGACGCCACGCTGTTTCAGGGAGTTTTCCAGCCGGTCCATGGAAACCGCCACACTGTTACCGCTTTTTTTGGTGATGAAGTCATTACCCGCATAAAGCGGGGCTGAAAAGAGTAGCGTTGCCAATAATAATGATCCGGCTTTATTCATATTTCATTCTCCTTGGATTTTGTCGTTGAATATACAACACTGATAAAGGACCGATTATTATTGCCAGAGTTCCACGAATATTGGGTAATGACGGCAAGGTCATATCTTGATTGGTACTCGATACAGTCAGTTTCTTTTCAGCAGAACATATACCGCCCCCGTCCCACCGTCGTTGGGGCGGGCGGAGCAGAAGGCGAGGACTTCACTCTTCTGACGCAACCATGAGTTGACCTTTCCCTTCAGCACCGGCATTTTGCCGATTGATGTGTTTCCCTTGCCGTGAATAATGCGGACGACACGTTTTTCCTGATCGCGGGCCTTTTTGAGAAAGGCATTCACCGCCTCGCGCGCCTGGACCGAGGTGGCGCCATGCAGGTCGAGTTCGGCCTCGATGGCGTATTGGCCGCGGCGCAGCTTGCGGATCACGCTATGTTGCAGGCCGGGGCGGGTGTAGAGCAGTTCATCGCCGGTTTCGACATCCTCGGCCGGTTCATAGTCATCTGACAATAAACTTTGCATTACCTCTTGTCGGTCGCGCAGGGTCTGGTCGGGAACCGGTTTGCGGCGTTTGCGGTGGGGATGAATCTTGTCCTGTTTTACTGGACGGATTTTGCCCACGCTCTTTCGGAACAGGTCGGGTTCGTCGTTATCCTTATGGTTGGCGGACATGGATCAACTTTATTCCAGCTGGGTGGGTGGGGCCGCGAGGGTTATTTTAGCTTCTGCAAGTAACGATCTGCGTCCAGAGCCGCCATGCAGCCGGTGCCGGCCGAAGTGACAGCCTGGCGGTAAACATGATCTTGAACGTCGCCGGCGGCGAACACGCCCGGGATGCTGGTTGCCGTGGCATTTCCCTGATCGCCACACTGCGTCTTGATGTATCCACTTTTCATGTCCAGCTGGCCTTCAAAAATCGCAGTGTTGGGCGCATGACCAATGGCGATAAACACACCCTGCACGTCCAGCTCCTTCTTCTTGCCATTCTTGTCCTTGATGCGCAAGCCGGTGACGCTATTCTTTTCGCCTAGGATTTCGTCAACCTCGTGATTCCATTCGACGGATATATTTCCGCCATTCCTGGTCTTGGCCATGAGCTGATCGATCAGGATCGCTTCAGCCTTGAACTTGTCACGCCGGTGCACAACAGTAACATGCGAGGCGATGTTGGAAAGGTATATCGCCTCTTCCACGGCGGTGTTGCCGCCGCCGACGACAGCGACTTTTTGGCCCTTGAAAAAGAATCCATCGCAGGTGGCACAGCCGGACACACCCTTTCCCTTGAAGGCCTCTTCCGAGGGAATACCCAGGTATTTCGCCGAGGCGCCGGTGGCGATGATCAAGGCATCACAGGTATAGACCCCGGAATCGCCGGTCAGTCGAAAGGGTTTCTGCTTGAGTTCAACCTTATTGATATGGTCAAAAATGATCTCAGTCTTGAAGCGCTCGGCGTGCTTTTGCATGCGCTCCATCAGCGCCGGGCCCTGCAGGCCCTCGACGTCGCCCGGCCAGTTGTCCACGTCGGTGGTGGTCATGAGTTGCCCACCTTGCTCCAAGCCGGTGATAAGGACCGGATTCAAATTGGCGCGAGCGGCGTAAACCGCGGCCGCATAACCGGCCGGACCGGAGCCGAGAATCAGCAACCGGCAGTGTTTAACCTTATTCATATTGCGGTGACTCCGTTGAGAAACAGGAAAACATTTGATAGACAAAGACGATGGAAGTTCTTATGGTGCAGCGCACGGATATAGCTGCATATTTAGACGTATGTTACGACATTGATGCGAGGATGGTAAAGGAGAGGGCATGCGGATAGGCATTCCGAAGGAAGTGAAAGTACGCGAAGGGCGTGTAGCCTTGATTCCGCCGGCCGTGGGCGAACTGGTGCGCCATGGCCATGAGGTCTTGATTCAATCGACTGCGGGTGTCGCGAGTGGATATCCGGATGAAGCATTCCACCGTGTGGGCGCGCGGATTGTGCCGGATGCGACAGAGCTTTATGGCAGCGCTCAGATGGTAGTGAAGGTCAAGGAACCAATCGCCTCCGAATACACCCTTTTACGCAAGGACCATGTCTTGTTCTCTTTTCTGCATTTGGCCTCTACGCCGAAACTCGCTCAGGTGCTAAAGGAAAAAGGCCTAACAGGTGTTGCGTTTGAAACGGTTGAGGTCAATGGCAAGTTGCCACTGCTCGCTCCCATGAGCGATATTGCCGGGCGGCTGGCGGTGCATATTGGTACAACCTTGCTGCACAAGTATGCCGGTGGGCGGGGTGTTCTGTTGGGAGGGTTGCCATCCACCGAGCGCGGGCATGTGGTGATATTTGGCGCCGGTGTGGCGGGGGGCAATGCCGCCGCTGTGGCGGCGGCGCTGGGTGCGCAGGTGACGGTGCTGGCTCCGCGACGAGAAGAGTTGGAACGTATGCACGCACTCGGCCCGAACGTGACCGCGCTGCCGTCCTATGCGCCCTTGGTCCTCGATGCGGTTCTCGGCGCCGATCTGCTGATCGGCGCGGTGCTCATCCCCGGGGCGAAAGCGCCGAAGCTAGTGACGGCTGATATGGTACGCCAGATGAAACCGGGCAGCGTGATTATCGACATCTCCGTGGACCAGGGAGGCTGCATTGAAACCATCCGGCCCACAGATTACGACCATCCCACCTACGTGCAGGATGGTGTGGTGCACTTTGGTGTGACCAACATGCCGGGCGCCGTACCTCGTACAGCGTCCCAGGCGTTATCACCGGTGCTTACACCGTATGTACTTAAGCTGGCGTCGGATGGCGGACTGAAGGACCCGGCCCTTGCGCGAGGCCTCAATGTCTCCGGAGGAAAGATCGTTCACCCGGCGGTGGCCGCGGCGCTGTCTCCGTGAACATCAGGAGTTGGCGAAAAACCCTGAAAAATGGGAGAATTCACAACTCCCGACGAAACGCTAAGGAAGGTTGTGACGCAGGCTACCCGTACCAAGAACAGCCCACCGCTGACACCGCGTATCCTCCGCCTGTTGCGTGAAGCGGCCCTGTATGTCCTCGGGGCCATTGCCATCTATCTGCTGATCTCGCTGTGGACCTATTCCACCTCGGATCTTTCCTGGTCGCACCGCGGATCGAGTACGGTCGTCTTCAATACCGGCGGTCGGGCCGGGGCGTGGATTTCGGACGTACTATTCAATTTATTTGGTTACGTTGCTTATTTGCTGCCCATCATGATCGGCATTACCGGATGGCGACTCTACCAGCATCGCAAAGACCCGGCCCCCGCGAGCTGGAGACATCGTTTCCTGATGACCGGAAGTTTCCTTGCGGCCGTGATCGGGGCCTGCGGGCTCGCGGGTCTACATTTCGCGCAGAACAAGACCGGCATGCCGTTTGCGAGTGGCGGCTGGCTGGGCACTGCCGTGGGACAGGGCCTGGCCTCGACCTTCAGCTTTACCGGAGCGACACTTTTTCTGCTCGCGTTGTTTCTTTCGGGTGTGACGATTTTCACCGGTCTTTCCTGGCTCAAGCTGATGGACAATGTCGGACGCTGGAGCTTTTCTCTGGCTGACTGGCTATACGAATTTACCTCCGCACAAGTTGACCGGTTCATCGGCATGCGTGCGCGCCGCGCGCGCCGCGAAACCGTTGAGGAAGAAACGAAGGTATTGGAAAAACACGCTCCACCGCGCATTGAACCGGTGATTTCAAAAGCCATTCCCAGTGGGCGCGCTGAAAAGGAAAAACAGGTTCCGCTCTTTGACCTGCCCGCAACCGGCGAGCTGCCGCCCTTGTCATTGCTCGATCCACCCGAGAAGGATAAGGCCCCGCAATTTTCCAAACAATCGCTTGAAAGCATGGCGCGCCTGCTTGAAAAAAAGCTGCTCGATTTCGACATCGAGGCGCAAGTGGTGGCTGTGCATCCGGGCCCGGTGATCACCCTTTTTGAAATCGAGCCGGCCCCCGGCATCAAGGCAGCTCAGATCACCAACCTCCAGCGCGACCTCGCGCGCTCGCTTTCCGTGGTCAGCCTGCGCGTGGTGGAAAACATACCCGGCAAGACATCGGTCGGCATCGAAATCCCGAACGAAGTGCGGGAGACCATCCGGCTTTCTGAAGTGCTGGCTTCGCAAGCTTATGAAGAATCAGTCTCGCCGTTGACGCTGGCGCTCGGCAAGGACATCAGCGGCAATCCGGTGGTTGTGGACCTGTCCAAGATGCCGCATCTGATGATCGCCGGGACTACTGGCTCGGGCAAGTCGGTATGTATTAACTCGCTGATCCTGAGCCTGGTGTACAAATCCACACCGGAACATGTGCGCTTGATCATGATCGATCCGAAGATGCTGGAGCTCGCGGTGTACCAGGGCATCCCGCACTTGCTGGCGCCGGTGGTGACGGACATGAAACAGGCGGCCAATGCCTTTAAATGGTCGATTGCCGAGATGGAACGCCGCTACCGCCTAATGGCGGCCCTCGGCGTACGTAATCTCGCGGGATATAACCGGAAAATCAAAGACGCCATCGAGGCCGGAAGGCCGATCACCGATCCATTGGCACTGCCGGGCGAGGAGGCGACGGATCTCAAACCCCTGCCGCTGATTGTCATTCTCGTAGATGAATTGGCGGATTTGATGATGGTCGTCGGCAAGAAAGTGGAAGAGCTGATTACGCGGTTGGCACAAAAAGCGCGTGCTGCGGGGCTGCACCTGGTGCTGGCAACCCAACGTCCGTCGGTAGACGTGATTACCGGTCTAATCAAGGCCAATATTCCTAGCCGCATCGCGTTTCAGATGTCGGCACGCGTTGATTCGCGCACCGTGCTCGACGTGATGGGCGCTGAACAATTGCTTGGCAGCGGAGACATGCTGTATCTGAGCTTGGGTCAGTCGCTACAGCGAGTTCACGGGGCATTCGTGGCCGACCACGAGGTGCACAAGGTCACCACTTTCCTCAAGAAGAGTGGTGGACCGGTATATGACGAGCAGATTCTCATTGGCGACACGGGGGTCAATGATCAGGGTTTTCTGCAAGAAGGCGGCAATGGCAATGGTGGGGCGGGTGCCGAATCCGATCCACTCTACGACGAGGCCTTGAAGATCGTGACTGAAACACGCCGTGCCTCCATCTCAGGCGTTCAGCGCCGGTTGCGCATCGGATACAACCGCGCCGCGCGACTGATTGAGGACATGGAGCGCGCCGGCATTGTGGGTCCATTACAACCCAACGGCAGCCGCGAAGTGTTGGCGCCCCCACCACCCCGTATCGGTTGATTCAACATTGATAGCCGCGATAAAACATCTTTGGGTTGTTATCGCGTTGCTCCTGATGGCCGGATACCCGGCCCACGCCGCCAAGACGTCCAAGCCAGACGCAGACAGCTTGCACCGGTTTTTCGCTAAAGTGAACAGCTTCAATGCCCGATTCAAACAAGTGGTGCTCGATGAACGCCATAACCCTATCCAGGAATCCTCCGGGATGTTATGGATCGAGCGCCCGAACAAGTTCCGTTGGGACTATGAGAAGCCATACCAGCAGCAGATTGTGGCCGATGGCAAACGCCTCTGGGTTTACGATGTTGGTTTGCAACAAGTGACAGTGCGGACCTTGACCGGAGGATTGCGGGACACACCCGCCATGCTGCTTGCCGGCCGGGACCGGCTGGATGAAAATTTCACCATTAAACCTTTGGACGCGCAGAATGATCTTGAATGGGTGCAGCTGTCCCCGAAGCGCAAGGATAGCGGCTATGAGGACATCCGCATCGGTTTTGCTTTGGGAAAACTGCGCGCGCTCGAAATGGTGGATGGCTTCGGACATGTGACACGAGTAATGCTTGAATCGTCCCGGGAAAATCTGCGGATTGAGCCCACCCGTTTTAGTTTCACGCCACCCGAAGGCGTGGATTTGGTGGGGGAATAGGCCGAAGAGCCACCGCCATTCAGTTCGTTATCAACCGCCACCGGGAGAGACCGATCATGGCGATGCAGGACCTGTTTCCGGAAACCCAGTCGATGCCATGGCAGCCGTTGGCGGATCGCATGCGGCCGTCGCGCCTGGAGGATTTTTTCGGCCAGTCACATTTGCTCGCGCCGGGTAAGCCCCTGCGCCAGGCTATCGAAGCCGGCATCCTGCTTTCTATGATTTTCTGGGGTCCGCCCGGTACCGGCAAGACGACGCTGGCGCGTCTGATCGCGCGCCGCACCCAGGCGCATTTTATTGCCATCTCCGCGGTTTATGCCGGAGTCAAGGAAATCCGCGCGGCGGTGGAAGAAGCCAAACAGGCACGGGTGGGAGGACACCCGACCGTCCTTTTTGTTGATGAGGTGCATCGCTTCAACAAGGCGCAGCAGGATGGATTTCTGCCTTACGTGGAAGATGGCACGCTGACTTTCATTGGCGCTACCACCGAAAATCCATCGTTCGAATTGAATAACGCCTTACTCTCGCGCACACGGGTCTATGTGCTCAAGGCATTGACGATGGACGAAATCCTTTTGACCATCGATCGGGCGCTGACAGATGAAAGCACCGGTTTGGGAAAAGAGCGGTTGCAGATGTCACCCGAGGCACGTGCACTGCTGGCTCGGGCGGCCGACGGTGACGCGCGCCGTGCCTTGAATCTCCTGGAAATGGCAGCGGATCTCGCTGTTAAACAAGATGATAAACAAGCCATCACGCTTGAGCTGATTCAGGAGGTGGTCACGGGTGGTGTGCGTCGCTTCGACAAGCAAGGGGAGGCATTTTACGATCAGATATCCGCACTGCATAAATCGGTGCGCGGATCCGACCCGGACGCTTCTTTATACTGGTTGGCGCGCATGCTCGACGGCGGCTGCGATCCGCTCTATATCGCTCGCCGCGTGGTGCGCATGGCCTCGGAGGACATCGGCAACGCCGATCCCCGTGCTCTGCAACTCGCTTTGAATGCTTGGGACGTGGGAGAACGCTTGGGCAGTCCGGAAGGGGAACTCGCCATCGCCCAGGCGGTGGTTTATCTGGCCTGCGCGCCTAAAAGCAATGCCGTCTATACGGCCATGAATGCAGCGATGGCTGACGCCCGAGAACAGGGTTCGCTTGAGGTCCCGATGCACTTGCGCAACGCCCCCACGCGGCTCATGAAAGAGCTAGGCTATGCGAAAGATTATCGCTATGCCCACGATGAGGCCGAAGCCTATGCCGCCGGCGAGAATTATTTTCCTGGTGAACTTGGCAGACGCCGCTATTATTTCCCCACCGGGCAGGGATTAGAGGTTAAAATTGCTGAACGCTTGGCGCATCTGCGTCAACTCGATAACCAGGCTAATGAATCAACTGCCGACGAAAAAAAGAATAAACCGGGAAATAAGGCCACGTGAACTTGTCAACAAACATATGATATCTAAATCAGATTTAATCACACTGTGCCTTGTCTGCTGTCTTTATTCGTTTCCGGTCATGGCAGACAAACCGGCTCCCGCCGCCAGTGAAAATTCCGCGCCGGTCGCCGTCGATAAATTTAAGATTGGTTCAAAGGCCTATCAGGCCGGCCAATATGATCGCGCGCACGAGCTGTGGCAGCCCTTGGCTGAAAACGGCGATATCCGGGCTCAATATGCGATCGGGCGATTGTATGAGAAAGGGAGGGGCGTGGAGCGTAATCTTGAAACAGCGATAAGCTGGTATCGCAAGGCAGCGGAACGCGGACATGCCGACAGCGAATACCGCATTGCTGTCGGTTACGCCTATGGTTTGGGTGTCAAACGTGACGAAGCCGAGGGGCTTTCGTGGTTGCGCCGCGCTGCGAATCATGGTCAAAAGCGCGCACAGAAAGTTCTGGCACAGGCCTATGAAGAAGGCCGGCTGGGATTGAATGCGGACCCTGAGCGGGCGAGGTACTGGTACGATAAAGCCGCGTCCAAGCCATGAATAAACAATACGTATTCCACTGGTGAAATATCTACACGCATGAGACAGCTGCTGGCTATTGCAGCGGGCGGAGCGGTGGGCAGCCTGCTGCGTTTTTGGATGTCGAACTGGGTACACCTGGCTGCCGGTCGATCGTTTCCTTATGGGACACTGGTAGTGAATGTGCTGGGATGTCTGATCATGGGCTTTTTGTTCGTTTTGTTCATTGACCGTCTGACTGACAATCCCGTGTTGCGTGCCGGGATTCTCATCGGCGTCCTGGGGGGGTTCACCACGTTTTCGTCGTTTTCCATTGAGACATTTAATCTCATCGAACAGGGTTCTTGGGCCAAGGCCATGGTGAATATGGGCGCAAGCCTGATGTTGTGTGTCGGCGCCACCTGGATCGGTGTCATACTGGGAAGACAACTATGAAGCATAGTGAAATAACCATGGTGCGGATTTACCTGACCGAAGCCAGCGATTTGCAAAAAACGCTCCTCGCCAAGTTGCATGACGAAGAAAAGGTCAGGGGGGTAACGGTATTTCGTGGAGTTTCCGGTTTCGGGCGTTCCGGCGTGGTGCATTCCTCGTCGCTGCTTGATCTATCGCTCGACCTACCGCTCGTTATCGAGTTTTTCGACAAACCGGAAAAGGTCAAACGAATCCTGTCGCATCTCAGGAAATTGCTGCCGCCAGGCTATGTTGTTTCGTGGAACGCGCAGATTAATGAAAGCTGATTATTAAAGCATCCAAGAGTTAAATATTCCATCCAGCATGCTAGATCCCAAACAGCTTCGGACCCACCTCGATGAGTTTGCCCGCCAACTCGCGCGGCGCGGTTATAAACTTGATATCGCCACGCTGGCAGAGCTTGAAGAGAAACGCAAACGCGTTCAGGTAATCGCGCAGCAGTTTCAGGCCGAGCGCAACGCCAAATCCAAAATGGTCGGAGTAGCCAAGTCCAAAGGAGAAGATGCCTCCCGCCTGATTAAGGAAGTGTCGAATATCGGTGCGGCGCTCATGCAATCGGAGAATGAACTCCTGCAGATCCAGAATGACATCAATGAAATCGTGCTGGGCATCCCCAACATACCCCATGCCAGTGTACCGGACGGGAAGGACGAGAACGACAACCAGGAAATCCGGCGCTGGGGCCAACCGCGCAAGTTTGATTTTATCCCGAAGGATCATGTTGATCTGGGCGCGGCCCTGGGCATGATGGACTTCGAATCGGCTGCCAAGATTGCCGGCGCCCGTTTTGTCGTCATGAACGGCGCCTTGGCGCGCCTGCACCGCGCACTGATCCAGTTCATGCTTGACTTGCACACGCGCGAACACGGTTACGCGGAAACCTACGTCCCCTATCTGGTCAATGCTGAAAGCCTGCGTGGTACCGGCCAACTGCCTAAATTTGAGGAAGATTTGTTCTCAGTTCAGCATAAGACCGTCTTCAGCTCCGTTGATATATCTGCGAGTAAATTGAACGCCGACGGTAGCATTCCTCCGGATGCTGAGATGAGGCTCAAACAACGAACTGATCAAATGTATCTGATTCCCACGGCTGAAGTGCCTGTCACAAATATCGTACGTGACGCCATCATTGAAGCGAATTACATGCCACGTAAGTACGTGTGCCATACCCCCTGTTTCCGCAGCGAGGCGGGCTCATACGGAAAGGACACACGCGGCATGATACGCCAGCATCAATTCGAAAAGGTGGAACTGGTACAGGTGGTACGTTCGCAGGATTCTTATCAGGCCCTGGAAGAGCTTACGGCACATGCGGAAACAGTTTTGCAGCTACTCGAACTCCCCTACCGTGTCGTGACGCTGTGCGCCGGCGACATCGGATTCGCGGCGGCCAAAACCTATGACATCGAGGTGTGGCTTCCCGGACAGAAGAAATATCGCGAGATATCCTCTTGCAGCAACTTCGAGGATTTCCAGGCGCGACGAATGCAAGCGCGTTGGCGCAACCCCGAGACCGGCAAGCCAGAGTTGGTGCATACGCTCAATGGGTCCGCTCTTGCTGTTGGACGCACGCTCGTGGCGATCATGGAGAATTATCAGCAGGCGGATGGAAGCGTCGCTATCCCGAAAGCACTCGCGCCGTATATGAGCGATTTACGCGTTATCCGAAATTGATTTAGCAGGCAATGTCGG
>DATCZH010000116.1:0-5480 GCA_036526015.1 Sulfuricaulis sp. | reverse complement strand
CCGGTCGGTTTCCGGATTTAACCCTGTCATTTCCATGTCTATCCATATCAGAGCGTTACTGTCCTGCGCCCCGTTGGGTGATTGCGCCATGCGTGGTCTCCGGATTCTGAAAGGGAATTATCCGCGTTCCCTATTGTCTCTTAAGTGGTGATGATAACATCTAAAAAACTCTACTAGGTTCATTTTGTCATATATTAACCCATGAATAGCTTTACGATCATTTTTATCGGTCTGCTTGGCCTGTCGCTGCTGGTGGAACTGTGGCTCGCTAACCGTCACATCCGTCATGTCGCCACTAACCGCGAAACAGTGCCAAAGGCCTTCCGCCGCAAGATCTCACTCGAAGATCACCGCAAGGCCGCTGATTACACCGTGGCGCGTACCCGTTTCGGGCGACTGGAAGATATTTACGGCTCAGCCCTGCTTATGATCTGGACCGTGGGCGGCGGACTGGAGTGGCTGGACCGTTTCGCGCGCGGCTTCGGATTCGGAGAACTGGTTACCGGTACCCTCTTCATCCTGATCGCGTTCATCATCATGGGGCTGATCGAACTGCCATTCAGCGTGTACCAGATCTTCGTGATTGAAAACCGCTTCGGTTTCAACAAAACCACCCCCGGACTGTTCATCAACGACTTGATCAAGAAAACGCTTTTGCTGGGGATTCTCGGAGCACCATTGGCCATTTCCGCACTGTGGCTGATGCAGGTAGCCGGCGCGCTGTGGTGGGTATTTGTATGGTTGCTGTGGAGTAGTTTCACGCTGTTCCTGGTGTGGGCCTATCCCATTTGGATTGCGCCAATTTTCAACAAGTTCACACCGCTCAAGAAAGGATCCATGCGCGAACGTATTCAAGCGCTGCTGGAGCGTACCGGATTTCGATCACGTGGCATCTATGTCATAGACGGCTCACGTCGTAGCGCACACGGCAATGCCTACTTCACCGGCTTTGGCAAATCCAAGCGCATTGTATTTTTCGATACACTGTTAGAACACTTGGGTGAAAAAGAAGTAGAGGCAGTGCTGGCGCATGAACTCGGGCACTTCAAGCTCCGGCATGTCATCAAACGCATGATGCTGACTCTTGGCATGAGTCTGTTCGGTCTGGCTCTCCTCGGATGGCTGATCACACAACCATGGTTTTATGCCGGTCTCGGCATGTCGCAGCCTTCGAACCATGCGGCACTGCTACTCTTCATGCTGGTGATCCCGGTGTTCACGTTCTTTTTGCAGCCGTTGTTCGCCTGGAGTTCACGCCGTCATGAATACGAGGCTGACAGCTTTGCTGCCGAACAGACTGACGCGAGAAAGCTCGTAAGCGCCTTGGTGAAGCTCTACAAGGAAAACGCCAGCACACTCACTCCCGACCCGCTGCATTCCGCCTTTTACGACTCGCATCCACCGGCCGCGATGCGCATTGCCCACTTGGCCGGAAAATCCTGAAACGAAAATCCAAGGAGAGCCCATGATCAAGCCTTACACGATATTCCCCGTCATTGCCACGCTGTCTATTCCCATCAACGCCTTGGCACTGCCGGGCAACGCTGCCGAAGGCAAGAAACTGCATGATGCGAATTGCGTGTCCTGTCACGATGATAGCGTATACAAACGCCAAGACAGGGCAGTGAAAAACCTCGAAGGGTTGACGCAACAGATCAATGCCTGTGGCCACGCGGGTAACGTTACCATCGGGAAACCCCAAGCCAATGACTTGGTGAAATATTTGAACGAAACCTATTACAAATTCAAATAACGTGAGATCGGCATGACAGATCTGAAGAAAAAATCCTGCAAACCTTGTGCGCCGGGAACACCGCCGCTGACGCGCGAACGCGCCGCCGATTTAATCCAACAGACCCCGGGCTGGACTCTGAATGAAGCCGCCTCCGAAATCAGTCGTACCTTTAAGTTCAAGAATTATTATGAAACCCTGGCCTTTGTTAACGCCCAGGCCTGGGTCATCCACCGAGAGGATCATCATCCCGACATGGAGGTGGGATACAACCGCTGCCACATGCGCTTCAACACACATAGCGTCAAGGGGCTGTCGGAAAACGACTTTATCTGCGCCGCCAAAATCAACGCCCTGCTGGGCGAATGAAAGTTGCCGGATTCCGTCAGGTCATCCGCACCTATCAAAACATGATGGCAGTCCGGCTGGCAGATCCGGATACATCAACTCCACGCCCAGCTCCTCCCGCAACCGGCGGTTGTCAATCCGCTTTGATTCCGCGAGATAGGAAAGCATTTCCTCACTAAATTGTCTGCGTGCCTGCTCCCGCGTGACCTCCGGCGGGCGCGGGATGCCGAGCAGGTCTGCCACGCGAAAGAAAAAATCCGTCATGGTTGTGGGATGACCGTCGCAGACGTTATAGATTGTGCCAGGGCTATCATGATGCCCGGCGATGAAGCAGGCCCGCGCCAGGTCATCGGCGTGGATGCGATTGCTGTAGGGCGAGTCCTCCTCCCGCAGCACCGGCGCACCGGAACGCAGGCGTTTTTCAGGCAGCAGGCCGCGGCCGTAAATCCCGGGCACACGCAGTATCACCGTTGGCACCTGGTTTTTTTCACCCCACTTCCTCAAAGTCATCTCGGCCGCGAGTCGCCGTCTGGCGCGGTCCGTCTGCGGGTTGGGTGGACGCTCCTCGGTTACCCACTCGCCGGCGCAATCTCCGTAAACACCGGTGGTGCTGATCAAGACCACGCGGTCCGGCTGGTTTGATGGATTCAGGATGGAAACAAAATTGATCATGCGCGTGTCGGAGATCCCTTCGCCCGGCGGCGGCGCGAAGTAGTAAATCAGCGCATCCTTCACGACAAGCTGGCGCAACGAGACAGGATCGTCAAGGTCGATCAACACCGGCACAATGCCCGAGCGGCGCATCCGCTCGGCGGAGAGAGCCGAACGGGCAAGTCCCCGCACCGGGCGGCCCGCAGCGCGCTCCAGCCGGGCGACACGCTCACCGATGTCACCGCAGCCGATAATGACCACGTCAGTTGCGGCGCAGTTCATCGCTCACGGCAATGGGAGTCGGGTAGCGCCAAACGATGAGATACATCGATATCATCATGGTAATAATGGTGGCGAGTTCCAATAAGTGAGCGGCCTGGCTGCGCAAAGCGCCAGTTTCCAGCGCCAACACCGCGATCAACAGGGTGAATTCACTCCCCTGCCCCAGGCGCAATCCCATCTCCTTGGCGCGCGGCGGAGATTCACCCATACGAACCAGCAGCTTGTCGAAGACAAACGGTTTCACGAGCAACAACACAGCCGCCAATAATACGGCTGGCACCAATACATCCAGCAGTTGGTGGAGATCAAGCCCCGCGCCCAGCATAAAGAAAAAGATGATCAGGAAAAAATCGCGTAGCGGTTTCAGGTTTTCAGCAATGAATAGCGAAATTCGGCTGGAGGCAAGGGCCACACCGGCGATGAATGCGCCGATCTCGTGTGACAGCCCGAGCCATACCGAAAGCTCTGCCAACCCGAGGCACCAACCGATCGCAAGCAGGAAAATGTATTCCTGGATGACATCAAAACGAGCAATGAGCGGGATGAGTACGAAACGTTCGACCAGCCAGGCCAATAAGCATATCCCGACCAAGGCCAGGATCAGTCCCGCCACGTCGGTCATCAGGGTTTCCCCGCCGAGTCCAGCCCGCAGCACCAGCAGCATGATAATGGCAATGATGTCTTGCAACAGCAGGATGCTGATCATTACTTCGCCCGTATGACGATGGTGCAATACCGTGGTGGGCAATAGTTTAAGGCCCACAATGGTACTGGAAAACATGAGCCCACCACCGACGATCAGGGATTCGATCCAGTGAAAACCGAGGAGCAGTCCCGCTGCCAAACCAATCGCCCCGAAAATAAGAGAACTCAGTCCAGTGACAATCGTGGCGGATCCGAGAAGGCGAAACAGCTTCTGCGGATGCATGTTGAGACCAAGGAGGAACAGGAGAAACATAATGCCGATGTCGGCCACTTCCCTGATCAGCGAGGCGTCCGTCACCCAGCCGAGCAGTGAGGGCCCGAGCACCACGCCCAGCACAATATACGAAACGATCAGCGCCTGGCGTGCGTACAACGCCACCGTGGCAAAAATCGCCGCCCCGGAGAAGACCAAAAACATGACAAACAGCATTGAATCGCTGGGCATGGGCTTTCCTTACGTGACGCAACCCTCGCGTCCTGCTGACAGACGCGGTGAAAAATGGTTTTATTATTGACCCGACGCGATTCTTCTGGAACGGAAGAGGCTGGCAACGGGTTTATTCCGGTCTTTGTAACGACTCGGGTGTGCCGGGTCAATAACGAAATCATTAATGATTTTCGATTATTGAGGCGGCAAGACGACCTTGTTCGACAACCAAGCAGAAAAAGACCGGTGAAAATGTCCGAAAAGATTTATGCCACCTCAATAATCACGCCTCGCGCCTTCCGGCCAACGCACGGGCAAGCGTATTGCGGTCGGTGTATTCCAGTTCGCCGCCAATAGGGACACCGTAGGCGATGCGTGTCGCTTTGATGTGATGGGCGCGCACCAGATCGCTGATGTAGTGCGCCGTGGCCTCTCCCTCCACCGTCAGGTTGGTGGCCAATACGACTTCCTTGATGTCACCCTCATCGAGCAGGGCTTCCAGCCGGGGAATGCCAATCTCGTCAGGACCGATGCCATCGAGCGGCGACAACCGTCCCATGAGCACGAAGTACAGACCGTTATAGACACCGGACTGATCGAGCGAGACGAGATCGGATGGCGATTCGACCACGCACAGCAACGATTTGTCGCGCCGGCCAGAAGAACAGATATGACACAGCTCGGTTTCGCTGAGATTATTGCACCGTCGGCAGTGAACCACACGCTCGATCGCGTTGGACAGCGCCTGAGCGATCAGGCGTGCGCCTTCGCGATCCCGCTCCAGCAAATGATACGCCATCCGGCCGGCGCTTTTGGGACCCACACCCGGGAGCCGTCGCAGGGCTTGTTTGAGCGCTTCGAGAACGGGGATTTCGTTCATGCTTCAGAACGGCAGCTTCATTCCAGGAATATTGAGTCCGGCCGTCAGCCCCGCCATTTTCTCCTCGGTAGTTTTCTCAACCTTGCGCACGGCGTCGTTGACCGCCGCAGCGATCAGGTCCTCCAAAACCTCTTTGTCGTCCTGCAAGAGGCTCGGGTCAATTTGCATACGCTTGACATCGTGGCGGCAGGTCATGGTCACGTTGACCAAGCCACCGCCGCTGCTACCGGTGACTTCAATGCTCGCCAGTTGTTCCTGGGCCTTGCGCAGATTCTCCTGCATCGCCTGCGCCTGCTTCATGATGTTTCCCAATCCGCCTTTCATGGTGTCCTCGTCTTGCGTTAAACCTTGGGCCGAATCGATGCGGGGTTAACCCGGGCGCTGAATTTCTCCTGCAGGGCACGAACGTTAGGGTCATTCACGATGGCCTGCACCGCCTCCTGTTGCCGCTCGTC